>NZ_LWEY01000477.1:0-623 GCF_001634935.1 Oleiphilus sp. HI0043
CACAGATGGTTAGACCTTTCGCTGATGAAGTGTTGCGATATGGCCCTCCGTCAGTTGCAGGTGAATCAGTTTACGACCGCCCGTTCCAGTGGGGTTCGAAACGAACAGGTCCTGATTTGGCACGCGTTGGTGGCCGTTACTCTGATGAATGGCATCGTATACATTTAATCAATCCTCGTGATTTGGTGCCTGAATCAAATATGCCAAGCCTCCCTTGGTTAGCCGAGGCACCAGCAGAAACTGATAGCATTATAAGCAAAATGGAAGCCTTACGTTTACTAGGCCATCCCTATTCAGACGAAGAAATCGCTAACGGGCCCGCCCAGCTAGCAAATATGACTGAAATCGATGCTTTGATTGCATACTTGCAAGTGCTTGGCACTGCAAACAACGGGAGATAAGCATGGGCGAATTACAGCACACACTAAGCGGTTTAATGACCGGCATGCTTTTGCTTACGTTCATCGGAATTTGCTTCTGGAGCTGGAGTGGCAAGCGTAAAGAAGCGTTCGAGGAAATGGCAAATCTTCCCTTGGATAACACTGCAACGAATACTTGCAATAACAAAGAAAAAAGTGAGGCCTAATTATGAGTACAGGATGGAGTATTTTCATCAGTGTATT
>NZ_LWEY01000478.1:0-1204 GCF_001634935.1 Oleiphilus sp. HI0043
GCTGCGCTACATCCCGAACGGTGTGAAACAAGAATTTGTTCACCAGGTTGATACTAGGTATCAGCTTACATGGGGGTAATCGACGGGTTTTAGGCCTGTCGACTTAAGTCGCGGGTATAATACCTTATGACGCTTTAGAAATAAATAAAAAACGCCGATAGTATCGGCGTTTTTTAAGATTACCTTATTACTTGAAAGCTTAGCTGTTTAGTACGTCTAAAACTTCTTCAAGCTCAGTGATCATTTGCTTGATCAATTCAGAGTTTTGCCCTGCAGGGCCCTCATCACCTTCATTGTGCAGTTTTTGCTTGGCACCACCGATGGTATAGCCTTGATCGTACAATAAACTACGAATTTGACGAATAGTCATGACGTCCTGGCGCTGATAATAACGACGATTTCCACGACGCTTTACCGGTGACAGTTCATCAAACTCTTGCTCCCAATAACGTAGAACATGAGCTTTGACTCCACATAAGTCGCTTACTTCTCCAATAGTGAAATAGCGCTTACCCGGAATCGGGGGTAATTCATTATTGTGACTGGGTTCCAGCATATTCTTCTACTTTTGCCTTTAATTTTTGTCCGGGTCTGAAAGTAACAACGCGTCTGGCAGAAATAGGAATTTCTTCACCAGTTTTAGGGTTACGTCCAGGCCTTTGTTTCTTATCGCGTAGGTCAAAATTACCGAAGCCAGATAGCTTCACCTGTTCATTGTGACCTAGGGCTCCAACAATTTCATCAAAGAACGCTTCCACCATTTCTTTGGCTTCGCGCTTATTTAGTCCAACTTCGTCGTATAGGCTTTCGGCCATATCAGCTTTTGTTAAAGCCGCCATGCGCTAGCTCCTTAATTTAGCTCCAAACTTAGCACTGAGTGCTGACACAATACGCTCAAAGGACTCGTTGATTTCTTCATCATTAAGAGTGCGATCACTTCGCTGCCATACCAGACCGAGGCCTAGACTCTTTCCGTTTTCAGCAAGATTATCACCTGAATAAACATCAAACACATTGAGATTAACCAGGTCTTCACCGGCATTATCTCTAACAATCTGCTCAACGTCTCGGAACGGTATCTCGTGATCGATCAATATTGCCAAATCCCGTCTAACTTCTGGGTATTTTGACACGCCATCAAAACTCGGCACTTGTCCTTGAACGGTTTCAATTAAGCATAGTTCAAACAAATAAACTGAGCCAT
>NZ_LWEY01000479.1:0-917 GCF_001634935.1 Oleiphilus sp. HI0043
AAAACAGACATTTCAGATAATGAGTCTTTACAGAATGGTTTATCTTTATTTGTGAACTACTGTTTTGCTTGCCACTCAATGAAGTACGCTCGTTATGAGCGTGCTGCTGATGATTTAGGAATTCCTCATGATATTTTTGAAGAAAATATTCTCGTAGGTGATACCAAGATCGGCCAGTTAATGGAAATTTCCATGGCTGAAGATCAGGCAAAGGTTTGGTTTGGTAGTGCTCCGCCTGATTTGACTTTGAGTGCTCGTTTGCGTGGTCCTGATTGGATATATAACTACTTGCGTGGATTTTACGCCGATTCAAAGCGCCCTTATGGTGTGAATAACGTAATTTTCAAAGATGTGGGTATGCCGCACGTACTAGCTGGTTTGCAGGGTGTTTGTGCTGTCGCGCCAGAGTTAGGTGTTGAGCCTGTTGTTGATCCATTAAGCGGAAATATTGTTAAGAGTAGTGGTTGTTCTGAATATGCGACAGAAGGAAGCTTGAGTCCTGCTGAATATGACGAAGCGATCTATGATCTGGTTAACTTTTTAGAATATGTTGGTGAGCCTTCTAGGCTTCAAAGTGAGGCACTTGGCCGAAATGTTCTTATATTCCTAGCGTTTTTGTTTGTTTTTGCATACTTCTTGAACAAAGAGTATTGGAGAGATATTCACTAGTTAGCTAGAAAGAAGAATAAAAGCCGTCCATGTGTAGGCATGGAGGGCTTTTTTTGTTTCTATCCAAGAGAATTTTCACGACTGGCTTGTAAATCGTGTATAATTCTGCCCAAATTTAAAACTGTGCTATCAGTGCAGTAAATCTGATTTAAAGGTTGAGGTAAGTATATGGGTGTTGTGACCAAACGTTCGTCCATGACGTTTTTTTCTGATGGTGAGAGCCATTACAGTCACCGGGTAAGAATAGT
>NZ_LWEY01000480.1:0-892 GCF_001634935.1 Oleiphilus sp. HI0043
GTGCTCAAGGCCTTGACCCTGAGCTTATTGAGCGCATTGAAAAGATGTATGGCTTCGATAAGCCAGCTTATGAGCGCTTCTTTATTATGATCAAAAACTATGCTGTTTTTGACTTTGGCGAAAGCTTTTTCCGCGACAAAAGTGTACTCGACTTAGTCCTTGAAAAAATGCCGGTATCAATTTCTCTTGGTCTTTGGTCAACACTGATCATCTACCTTATATCGATCCCGCTCGGCATCAAAAAAGCGATCAAAGACGGCTCCAAGTTCGACCTTTGGACCAGTAGTGTCATTATTGTTGGTTACGCAATTCCTGGCTTCTTATTCGGCGTTATCCTAATAGTTCTCTTTGCTGGTGGAACATACTGGGACTGGTTCCCTTTACGCGGTCTTACCTCGCCAGACTTTGACACCATGACGACAAGCGAGCAAATTCTGGATTATGCTTGGCACCTAGTACTGCCAGTTACCGCTATCGTTATAGGTGGCTTTGCAACTCTAACAATGCTTACCAAGAACTCCTTCATGGATGAGATCAACAAGCAGTATGTTACGACTGCCAGAGCTAAGGGGCTCACAGACAAAAGCATTTTATATGGACATGTATTTAGAAATGCCATGCTGATAGTTATTGCAGGAATGCCTAGCGCCTTGATCGGTATATTCTTCACAGGCTCGATGTTGATAGAGGTAATTTTTTCGCTTGACGGCCTTGGACTGCTTGGTTTCGAAGCTGTACTCAACCGCGATTATCCGGTTATGTTTGGAACGCTTTACGTATTTACCCTGGTTGGTCTAATTCTAAAACTCATTAGCGACCTGACATACGTCTTTATTGACCCGCGAATTGACTTTGCAAGCAGGGAGCAATAGTGATGTTGATTAATACTAGC
>NZ_LWEY01000481.1:0-934 GCF_001634935.1 Oleiphilus sp. HI0043
TTGACGACTGTTGCTGGCTTATTACCGCTTCTGTTTGAAACCTCACTTCAAGCTCAGTTCCTGATCCCTATGGCTGTCAGTATTTCATTTGGCCTGGCATATGCGACGATTCTTATCTTGTTTGTTATTCCAGCTTTAATTTCGCTTATTGAAGAGTTTAAAGATAAGCGAGCCGCTAAATAGAAAGTATTGGATATTTTAATTGCATAAAAAAGTCCGGCCCCATCATTAGGGCCGGGCTTTTCTTTTCCCTTCAGTTCAGCTCAAATACTTAAACCGAACTAAGTCTCTTAGATCCTATTCAGGACTAAGACAAATCATTCGATAAGTTATTTAATCGAGCTTGACAGTCTTCGTGAGAATTCATCTGAGCAGAATCACCATCAACCGCTATATCCTCTAACGACTGGTCCGTATCCCATGTACGTGACTCTCCGGTATAGGACAGGCTAAAAATGTTTCGGCTACTATCTTGACCACGACTAATCAATGTAAAGTCAAAACCACCTAATACATTAAGGATAAGACGACGATCATCAATAGCGGTCCATTCTCCCGCATCGAATAATGCACCATCCGTTTCTAAACTACCGTCATTACCTTCATCCGAAAACTGGCCGTCAAAGGCGCCGTCTTCAGAATAGCGAATACACAGCTTCAACTCACCAGTACCGGTTAAGTTCTCATCTTCTTCAAACAAAATGAGCGCAGCACCTTCAACATTATCTTCGTCATCACTGTATTCAACAAACAATTCCTTGCCTGCTAAGTCGCCAAACGTCACGCCGCCCGTGACACTGACACCATCATAGTCAATTGTACCAGCAGAGAAGTCGACACCCACTAAGGTGCTAAAATCTACGTCTGTCCCGTCGCCAATTGCATCATATAGCGGACCACCAACATCCAGCGCTTCATCAATAGCATCGTCGAT
>NZ_LWEY01000482.1:0-611 GCF_001634935.1 Oleiphilus sp. HI0043
GAACCGCCAAGTAAAAGTTCCATGCCGATAATGTCTCTGTTCTCGGGCAAATGAACGGTGCCGTTAATGGTCGCCTGTTCGTTATCGGCCAGGTCGAAGATGTTGATGTCTTTTTCCGATGCTACAAAAACCCAGCGCATACCGGGTTCAGCGATGACGAACTTTGGTTCACTATTCAATGTCGGCATGCTAACAGGCTCTGCTTCAAGCATTACCTCACCGGTCATGAAGTTTTCTTCTTTTGAGAAGCGAGTTGAGAACAGTTCACTTTGATCATTCGCGCCAACGATCAAAATGGCGTCTTCAGTTAATGATAATGAGACAAATGTAATTGGGTGCCCTGATTCGTCCATATCCATTGGCTCTTCGCCAAAGGGAAACTCGATATAAGGCGTAATAAGGCGCTTATCGTTTGGATAGGTGATCTTGTAGCTGTGCTTAACGATAATAATTTGGCCATTACTCAAACCTGCCAAAATAGTGCGACTGGCGGGCTCTGCAGCACTGACGCTTGTGACACTAACGCCTTCAGGGATGGGTAGGCGCTGATTACTGACAACGCTGCCGTCTTGCGTATTGAAGAAGATAATATTGCCCTGATCCGTCACACG
>NZ_LWEY01000483.1:0-987 GCF_001634935.1 Oleiphilus sp. HI0043
TTTACCTTGGGTTTCCCGTACGGCCTGGCATAAGTTTGTTTTCCCCGACATGCAAAATTTACATTCACCACACTCAGCTGTGTAAAGCGGGATTACGTGGTCGCCGACTTCGACGCTTGTAACGCCTTCACCGACCATTTCGACAATACCACCACCTTCATGACCAAGGATTGATGGGAAAATTCCCTCTGGGTCTTCACCTGACAAGGTGAAGGCATCAGTATGACAGACCCCGGTTGCAACGATCTTTACCAAGACCTCGCCCGCTTTCGGGTACATAACATCGACTTCTTCGATCTTCAGGGGTGTGTTAGGGCCCCAAGCAACGGCGGCTTTAGATTTAATAAACTGGTCAGTCACAAGGTTTCTCCGGGGGGAAAGATGAAATTCACAATCAGATTAGCTACAAGCCTATATCGGCCGAAGCGTGTTCCAATCTTGACATATTCCTAAACTTTTTCCAGCGCTTTTGTTTTAGGTTGGTGGCTTAATGATCCGCACCAGTTAAAGCGGACGCCCTGTTAAGGTGATCATTGTGGCGACTTCTTTCGCAAGGCAAATGCTCGTTTTAATGTACCTTGGTTAAACCCCTCAATACTCAACTTTTGCAAATATGTTAAGAAATAGATCTGAGACCTTTTTTGTTGATTTGCACCCAAAACTGACCCATTAAACCCAAATATTTGCATCGAATTTTGACCCACGTATAAACCTATCCCTGCTTCAACAAAGGCAGGAGAAAAAGGAGTGATAGACGTGGCTCTATTGAATCAACGGGGTCAGACTCGATTGAACTTCTGTTAAAGAAAATGATTTAGTTATGGATGCTACTTTCTACAAGCGAAAAAAAAGACCAGTTAGATAACTAACTAGTCTTTTTAATGTGGTAGCGGGGGCCGGATTTGAACCGACGACCTTCGGGTTATGAGCCCGACGAGCTACCAGGCTGCTCCACCCCGCATCAATCTCGTCTTGATCAAGGTTTGT
>NZ_LWEY01000484.1:0-947 GCF_001634935.1 Oleiphilus sp. HI0043
GACACCACCAAAACCTTCAACCATGTCTTTAGCAACTTCTTCATCAAGTTTCTTTGGAAGTACTTTAACGTAGATGCTTTCCTTCTTCTCTGCTTCCATCAAGTTAGCGAATTTACGTTCATAAAGATAGATTTGGGCCAGTACCTGATTAGCGAATGAGCCATCCATGATTCGGCTAGGGTGACCCGTGGCATTACCCAGGTTAACCAAGCGACCTTCAGAAAGAAGAATCAAGTGATCATCAGCTCCCTTGTCACGATAAACCTTGTGAACCTGTGGCTTAATCTCGTCCCATTCCCAATTTTCACGCATATAAGCCGTGTCAATTTCATTATCGAAGTGGCCGATGTTACAAACAATAGCGCCATTCTTAAGTGTCTTAAGCATACTTGCATCACAGACATTGACGTTACCTGTCGTGGTAACAATCAGGTCGGTTGTTTCCATTAGTAGCTTGTTAATACCTTCTACAGAACCCGTGTTCACACCATCTAAATATGGTGAAACAACTTCAAAGCCATCCATGCAGGCTTGCATTGCACAGATTGGGTCGACTTCAGTAACTTTTACGATCATACCTTCCTGGCGCAATGAGGCAGCAGAGCCTTTGCCTACGTCGCCGTAGCCAATTACTAGTGCTTTTTTACCAGAGAGTAAGTGATCTGTACCACGTTTAATGGCATCATTTAATGAGTGGCGGCAGCCGTACTTATTATCGTTTTTGGATTTAGTTACAGCATCGTTAACGTTAATCGCTGGAACTTTTAGCTCACCTTTCGTCATCATTTCTAACAATCGGTGTACGCCTGTTGTTGTTTCTTCAGAAATACCGTGAATATCATTAAGCAGTGCAGGGTACTTGTTATGCACCATCTCAGTCAGGTCACCACCATCGTCAAGAATCATATTGGCATCCCAAACTTTGCTACCATCTTTTTCAGATAGTA
>NZ_LWEY01000485.1:0-1448 GCF_001634935.1 Oleiphilus sp. HI0043
ACGATAAAAAGCGATTTCGCCTTGTAACGCCCTACATAACAGGCTCGGATGACTGCTGCCTCAAAGATAATACGGGTGTTACCCGATTCCCCAGTGGTTATTATTTCTCAGCGAACTGCAAATTCGGCTTTTTGGGCTTACTTTACAGTTTCCTAAGTTTTCAGACCTAGGCTAAAGCACTAGGTCTGAAAGGATTCATCACTTGATTATAGACATAAATTCAAAACTTGCAGATTATTGCAATTGATTATGTCTCGACGGCAGAAAGTCTACCCTGACCACTACCGTCTTCAGCACTATTAAGTTGAGCGCTGCAACAACATATTTCTAATATGACCAATAGCTCGCGTTGGATTAAGCCCCTTAGGACAAACGCTAACGCAGTTCATGATACCCCGACAACGGAAAACACTGAAAGGGTCATCCAAATCAGCTAAACGCTCTGCCGTAGCAGTATCACGTGAGTCAGCCAAAAATCTGTATGCCTGTAACAAACCTGATGGCCCGACAAACTTGTCAGGATTCCACCAGAATGATGGGCAAGCTGTTGAACAACAAGCACATAAGATACATTCATACAATCCATCCAGCTTTTCACGATCTTGAGGCGTCTGTATACGCTCAATAGCAGGTGCTGGCGTATCATTAATCAAGAATGGCTTAATTTTCTCGTATTGCTTGTAGAACATAGACATATCTACAACCAAGTCACGAATAACCGGCAAGCCCGGCAAAGGACGAATGATTAACTTGTTACCCTTCACAACTTCTGAAAGAGGTGTAATACAAGCCAATCCATTCTTACCATTCATGTTCAAACCATCTGAACCACAAACACCTTCACGACAAGAGCGGCGGTAAGCCAGTGATGGATCTTTTTCCTTAAGCAAGCCCAGGACATCAAGAACCATCAAATCTTTCCCTTCAGGGATCTGTAACTCAACATCCTGCATATAGGGTGCAGTGTCTTGTTCAGGATTATAGCGATATAAACTTACTAACATCTTCCAAATCTCCCCTTAGTAAGAGCGTACTTTTGGTGGGAACGCATCAACGGTCTTAGGCGAGAAATTAACATCACGCTTACCAACGCGCTTCTCTAGAGGGAAGTACATTGAGTGTTTCAACCAGTTTTCATCATCACGCTCAGTAAAATCATTACGAGCATGAGCACCACGACTTTCTTTACGTCCTTCTGCAGCTACAGCTGTTGCGTAAGCAACTTCGAACAAGTTATCCAGCTCAAGCGCTTCGATACGAGCAGTATTGAAAGCAGCGCTCTTATCTTCAAGATGAGTATTCTTAACTCTCTCACCTATTTCGTCGAGCATCTTAAGACCTTTCTGCATGGTCTCACCTTCACGGAAAACGCCAAAGTAAAGCTGCATCGTGCTTTGCAAATCTTCTCGAACCTTAGCAACACTTTCACCGCCAGTCGTATTATCCAA
>NZ_LWEY01000486.1:0-772 GCF_001634935.1 Oleiphilus sp. HI0043
TCGAAGCCATTAGCGTCAACCCTGTTGATACAAAGGTTCGGGGGCCAAAATCGCAAACTCTAGAAGAGACCAAAATACTTGGTTGGGACGCTTGTGGTGTAGTCGTTTCCGTAGGTGAAAGCGTCACCCTTTTTAGCCCTGGTGACAGGGTGTTCTATGCCGGCGATATTACACGGCAAGGTTGCAATAGTGAGTTTCATTTAGTCGATGAAAACATCGTAGGTTATGCACCACGCTCCCTTGATTCAGCTAATGCCGCAGCCCTTCCACTCACAGCAATTACGGCCTGGGAAGCCCTTTTTGAAAGGTTAAATATTTCAATTGATGGCTCAAGAGCAGAACACGCCAAACCCACGATTTTAATTATCGGTGGTGCAGGCGGTGTTGGTTCGATCGCCACTCAAATCGCCACAAAGCTTGCCGGGCTTGAAGTTATCGCAAGCGCGTCTCGCCCTGAAAGCAAAGCTTGGTGCGAGAAAATGGGTGCCAAACATGTAATCGATCATAGCAAAGCTTTAGATAAACAACTTTCTGATATTGGTATTCCTAGCGTTGATTATATTCTCTGCTGTAATAGCACCGATCAATACTTCGATCTTATGATAGACGTAATCAAACCGCTTGGAAGAATCTGCTGCATTGTTGACAATACGGCCCCCTTGGAAATGAATAAACTGAAATCAAAGTCAGTGAGCTTCGCTTGGGAGTTCATGTTCACCAAAGCCATGTTCAAGACACCAGACCGGATCGAGCAACATCATATTCTTAACGA
>NZ_LWEY01000487.1:0-930 GCF_001634935.1 Oleiphilus sp. HI0043
TATTACTATTTCTGCTTTTTCTAATCATTTTATCTGGTTTTTTCTCTAGCTCAGAAACTGGCATGCTGTCGCTCAATCGCTACAGACTTAAACACCTAAAGAAAAATGGCCATAAAGGCGCGGAGAAAGCCAGCAATCTACTAGATCGAACCGATCAATTAATTAGCGTCATCCTAATTGGAAACAACTTTGTAA
Source organism: Oleiphilus sp. HI0043 (assembly GCF_001634935.1). Lineage (NCBI taxonomy): Bacteria > Pseudomonadati > Pseudomonadota > Gammaproteobacteria > Oceanospirillales > Oleiphilaceae > Oleiphilus > Oleiphilus sp. HI0043. The sequence goes on from NZ_LWEY01000487.1 coordinate 196, forward strand.
ACATACTAGCCTCGTCAATAGCAACGGTCATTGCCATTCGACTATGGGGTGACGCAGGCATCGCAATTGCAACCGCAATCTTGACGCTAGTTATACTAATTTTTGCTGAGATAACACCTAAAACCATTGCAGCCTACCACCCGGAAAAGGTTGCCTTTCCCGCCGCACACATACTAAAACCTCTACTAAAGCTACTCTACCCAGCTGTCTGGTCAGTTAACCTTGTTACTAACTTCCTATTAACAAAACTCGGCTTTAGTACAAACGGAGAAGAAGAAAACCACCTAAGCCGAGAAGAACTGAGAACACTTGTTAATGAATCTAGCACCTTGATCCCACGCAAACACCAGGAAATGCTACTGGGGATTCTAGACCTAGAGAAAGTCACCGTTAACGACATCATGATTCCCAGAAACGAGATTGTTGGCATCGATATAGACGATGACCTGGATGATATTTTTCAGCAACTAAAAACCACCCAACACACACGCCTCCCCGTATACAAGGGCGATATAAACAACATCATTGGCATCCTACACCTTCGCAGCATGACTCGCGTACTTTCAAATGACGAACCGAACAAAGCCATGCTACTTCAAGCTTGCAGAGAACCTTACTTCACTCCTGAGAGTACTACACTCAACACCCAGCTAATACACTTCCAGCGGGAGAAACGTCGAATTGCCATTGTAGTTGATGAGTATGGCGACGCTCTCGGCATTGCCACAATGGAAG
>NZ_LWEY01000488.1:0-691 GCF_001634935.1 Oleiphilus sp. HI0043
GGGGCAAGGTGAGTCGCGAGGCAATTTGGCTGCAGGTGGTCGTGGAGAAGTGCTGCCACTGACTGAACGTGACTATTGGATCGTTGATCAGATAAAAGATGATTTACTAGATAGGGGCTTGTTATTTGTAGGTATCGATGTGATTGGTGATTACCTGACAGAAATAAATGTCACCAGTCCAACCTGTATTCAGGAAATTGAAAGGGTTAGCCAAATCAAAATTGCTGATAAGCTAATATCGACGATTGAGCAGAAATTGAGTGCTAGTAAAAAGTAATATGAAGCAAGAGACGCAATCTGTAGGGGAGCTAAATTGGCAGTGGTAGCACGAGCAATGGGTGTTAGCGATACTGATCGTCTTAGTTTTACGGTTTTTGTCGCGCTGGCCTTACATAGCTTAATTATCCTGACCGATTTTCTGGAAGAAGATCCGGAGCCCGTGGCGTTTACTATGGAAATTACGCTTTCTCGCTTTGAGGATGAGACCAAGCCAGATAAGGCGGACTTCTTTGCCGAGACCAACCAGCTTGGCAGCGGTACGCTAGAAGAAAAAGCGAGAGTCACGACGCCGATTGAATCGAAGCAGTTCAATGCCCTGGAGCAATTAGCCAGCTCTCCAGCGCCAACACAAGACAGTATAGAAAAGCGTGATAAACAGGTGATCAGCTCGGTATCGGGCGAAAGGCTAAGA
>NZ_LWEY01000489.1:0-746 GCF_001634935.1 Oleiphilus sp. HI0043
GACCAACTGAGGGTGAGTATGATGAGGCTTTTTCACTGGCGCCCGTTGCTAGTCATATGTCCGATCTGCTCGGTAAAGATATTCCAGTACTAAAAGATTGGCAGGATACAGACGGTCTGAATGACGGCGACGTTGTGTTATTTGAAAATGTTAGATTTAACGTTGGTGAAAAGAAAGATGATGAGGCTTTGTCAAAGGCCTATGCAAAGCTTTGTGATATTTATGTGATGGATGCTTTCGGAACCGCTCATCGCGCACAAGCATCTACGCATGGTGTCGGCAAATTTGCCCCTGTTGCCTGCGCAGGCCCTTTGCTTGCTGCTGAACTGGATGCTTTAGGAAAAGCATTAAAAGAACCTAAGCGACCTTTAGTTGCTATTGTTGGTGGTTCCAAAGTCTCCACTAAATTAACAGTGCTTGAGTCACTTTCTGATATTGTTGACCAGCTAATTGTCGGTGGCGGTATTGCTAATACCTTTTTAGCTGCTGATGGCAAGGCTGTTGGTAAGTCTTTGTGTGAGGAAGATTTAATTCCCAAGGCTAAAGCTCTTAGCGAAAAGACTCATATCCCATTGCCTACAGACGTCGTGGTTGGTAGTGAGTTTTCAGAGTCTGCAGTTGCGACAACGAAAAATTCTGATGAGGTAGATGAAGGCGATATGATTTTTGATATCGGCCCGGCAACCTCTGAGAGCTTGGCGGAAATACTGAAAAGTGCGGGTACGATAATTTGGAATGGGCCAGTA
>NZ_LWEY01000490.1:0-4638 GCF_001634935.1 Oleiphilus sp. HI0043
TGGGGTGGTATGATCAACGGTATGATGACGCTTTCTGGTGCATGGCATAAACTACGTACTGACCCAGTACTACGTTTCTTGGTTGTATCGCTTTCTTTCTATGGCATGTCTACTTTCGAAGATGAGTATTTCATTCTAAGCAACCCACTAGATGAGGACACCGATAACGACGGTATTCCTGATGGGTATGAGGTATTGGTTGGTCTCAACGTTCTAGATTCATCGGACGCCGTAAATGACAATGATGGTGATGGCTCGTCTAATCTTGATGAATATTTGGCAGGGACACAAATAGACAACGCAAGCAGCGTACCGGAACTCCCGTCAACCCCTGATTCGGGTGGACAAGATATTTACGCTGTTGAGCTTAATTGGTCGGCACCAAACACTAGAGAGGATGGAAGCGCTTTGAGCCAGGGCGATATCAAGTCTTATAAAATTTATCGTGGGGCAAGTAGTGGCAATATGGTGTTGCTAATAACCGTAACAGACCCTGAAGCGACTTCGGTTGCTTTGGAATCTCTAAGCGCTGGTACTCATTACTTTGCGATCAGTACCGTGACTAAGGATAACTCTGAGAGCAAAAAGTCTTCGATTGTCGAAGTAAATATATAGAGAATTGTAATTGCCTTGTACCAATATAAGGTGGATTTGTTGCCGGGATTTTGCTACCAAGTTAAATAAATTCAAATAATTGTTACATTTATGTGACGGTCGATTTATAGTGCGCACAATATCAAACTCTAATGGTAAAGGTGTGCATGATATGGATTTAAAATCTGCTCAAAAAATCGATTCTGCTGTGAACGATAGTCGAAAAGAATTTTCTCGTCTGGGGCTGGCATTTTTATTCTTAGCCGGGATTCTAGCTTACGTCGCGACAAGCTTCCAGCTTGGACAAGGTTCTTTGGTTTTATCTATCGCCGCAGTAGTTGGCGGCTATATGGCAATGAATATAGGTGCCAATGATGTGGCCAATAACGTTGGCCCAGCGGTTGGCTCAAAAGCGCTCACACTAACCTGGGCGATAATAATAGCTGCAATCTTTGAGGCCGGTGGTGCCTTGTTAGCTGGCGGTGAAGTCGTCAGTACCATTAAGAAGGGTATTATCAACCCCGAAAATATTACTGATTCCACTACTTTTATCTGGTTAATGCTTTCAGCCTTATTTGCTGGTGCTGTTTGGTTGAATGCAGCTACTTACCTCGGTGCGCCCGTTTCAACAACTCATTCAATCGTTGGTGGCGTGCTTGGCGCAGGTATTGCTGCTGGCGGATTGGCCATTGCAAACTGGAATAAAATGGGGATGATTGCTGCGAGTTGGGTTATCTCACCTGTGCTAGGGGGCGTTATTGCAGCCTCGCTTCTCCTATTCATTAAAAAGAAGATTATTTATCAGGATGACATGCTTCAATCGGCAAGACGCTTTGTTCCTTGGTTGATCGCGTTGATGGCGTGGGCGTTTAGTACTTATTTAGCGCTTAAAGGTTTGAAAAAAATATGGAAAATTGACTTCCAAATGGCCGCCATGATTGGTCTTGCTGTCGCCGCATGTTTTTTTGTTGTAATAAAACCTTTAGTTTCAAAGTCATCCAAAAAGCAAGAGAATAATAAGGAAGGCGTCAACAATCTCTTCACTATACCTCTGATTTTTGCTGCGGCATTATTAAGTTTTGCGCATGGAGCAAATGATGTTGCAAATGCCGTAGGACCGCTTGCTGCTATCACCGATTCGATTACCAGCGATGGTATTTCTAAAAAAGCGGCTATTCCTCTATGGGTGATGATGATTGGTGCCATTGGTATAGCAATTGGTTTGCTATTGTATGGGCCTAAGCTAATTCGTACCGTGGGCACAGAAATTACAGAGCTTGATAAGTCTAGAGCTTTTTGTGTTGCAATGGCTGCAGCCATTACTGTTATTATTGCCTCTCAGCTTGGTCTGCCTGTTAGTTCAACCCATATTGCGGTTGGTGGGATCTTCGGTGTTGGCTTCCTTAGGGAGTATCTAAAAACTAGTTATGCAAGTCAATTGCATACCATGCTTAGTCACCATGAGGGTGAAGAAAAGCGCCGGCTATCCGAGTTTCTTGATGATTTTAAAAGCGCATCTGTCGAAGAGATGGAAAAAATGCTGCAGACTGCAAAACAAGAGAAAAAAGCGCTTGGCTTTAATAAGGTCGAGCGCAAGCGTTTAAAGAAAATATATAAAGAAAAGCTTGTAAAGCGGTCCGCATTCAAGAAAATTATTGCTGCGTGGCTTATCACCGTTCCTGCTTCTGCAGCCCTTGCTGCTACGGTGTTTACTCTGATTTCAGGCTTTAGCATTTAAGATTAAGGCCGCTTCGCTTGACTAGGTTTCTTTACTTGAACCTAGTTAAGCGCTAGCCTTCAAGTTATCACAGTAAAGGAGCTGATTATGCCTAAAGAAAAAGTTGCCCACCTGATTACCGATTTGCATGAACGATTTGGTGACGAGTTAGTTAGCCCTCAGCAGCAGTCTTTGCTAGAGCAAGTTAAGACACATGCTCATGAGATGGATGAGGCTGAGCCCGCCGACCCAAACTTTTTAGAGCTTGTTGAAACCCTTGTTGCCGAGGTTGAGGCCGAGCATCCGAGAGCGGCTGCGATACTTGAGCAGATGCTTGATACCTTAAAAAATATCGGGATTTAAGCGACAACAAAAAGCCGATGATAGCGCTAGCCTCATCGGCTTTTTTACGTCTAGATTTTAGTCTGCTACTCTTTCAATTCACGGTAAGTTCTGAAAATTTCTTTAATCGGGCGTTTCGCTTTAAATCCAAAGGTTTCATTGAAATGAGACCCATCAATAACGACCGGATACTTAAAATAATTAAGCAAATAACACGGAAACATTGTTAAGTTCAGAAAGCCTGTAATGGCACGAGGCAACACGGGCGGGATAGATGGAATGGGTATGGGTGTACACTCACAAAGTTCCAGCGCGTCTTGGTAGGCAACCCAGTCATTTGTCGAAACATTGTAGACACCGCGCTTTCGCTGCTTATGCGCTAGCGTAACGGCATCGGCCATATCATCTATATGTATGAACTGCATGATTGGAGAGAATCCCATCAGTACCGGTGCGTATTTACTTGAAAGTAAGTTGCTGATGGTATTTCGTACGCCAGGGCCGACAATGTTACAGGGCCTTAGAATCGTAATGTTCAAGTCAGGATAGCGCCATAGGTAGATATTAGCTAGGCTTTCAAGCTCGACGGAATCTACCAGGTCCATTGTTAGCTCAGCTGCTTTTAGCGGGGCAGTTTCATCAATCAGTGCCGGGTTATAGGGTGATGACCCATAAACGTGATAGGTTGATAGCACAATAACATTGCTGATCCCGTATTTATGACTTAAGTCCAAAAGCTTTTGTGTGCCAAGAACATTGGCATTATAACGTCTCATCCGTGTTTCTTCTGCAGAAGAAATACGTCCGAGGTGAATAACGCTATCAAAGTCATGATGCTTAAACAGGTCTTCAAAAACGCGTTTATTGAAATCGACTTTATAACTTGGAATGTCGTCGCTGTGATAGGTGATTTTACGGAAATCTACAGCAGCAATTTGGTATTCATCACGAAGTCGATTAATGACTTGCTGGGCTAAGGCGCCGGCAGCGCCTGTAACAAGAACGTTTTTCTTGTGCTCAGCTTTTTTCTTGCTGATTGTTTTGCTAGTGTTTGTACGAGAACTCATTCGAATATTGCCTCCCTTTCATTCAATCCTTTTGCAATCAAGCCATTGATGGCTGATTTAACCTTTTCAACTCTACGCGTCACTTGCTCTTCAGTAAGATCTTCGTCTTCGAAGTAAATAGGTTTCCCAAAGTTGAGGCGAACTTTCGCAGGGAAAATGAAAGGCAGGGCTATTGGAACATAAGGAACGTTTAAAAGCTTAGCTAAGGGCTTGATATTGGCGATAGCAGGGATGGTCTCCTCACAGCCAACGACGCCAACCGGAATAATCGGTGTGGTGTGCTTCATTGCCAAGTGCACAAAGCCATTTCCGAAACGTGCAAGCTGATAGCGATCTTTGTATAGCTTTCCTGAGCCTCGTATTCCCTCCGGGAAAACCACAATAGCCTCACCATTTTCAAGCATTTTTGCGCAATTTATAGGGTCGCCTAATACGGCACCAACCTGATTCAGAAAATTTCCAAGGAATGGAACTGTTGGAAAGAAGCGCTCAATCATTGCGCGAGGTAAACGAGGAGAATTTTCTCGGTTTGCTACTGCATAACCGATAAGTGTTCCATCAATAGGAAGCTGTCCACTATGGTTTGCGATAATTAGTACGGGCCCTGAATCGGGAGTATGCTCAATCCCGCTAGTCTCTACGCGAAAGTATTTGTTGTAAATGCCAGAGAATAAAGAAAAAACAATCTTATTGGTATCAGAGTTAAAACCCCATGGGTCATAGCCAAGGGTTCCAACTGGTTTTTCTATCTTATCGAGTTGGACGTTTAGTTCTTTTGATACTAGTTTATCTTTTAGAAAAGATTTTAAGCCCATTTCAAATCCTTTGACATATTATTGTGTTGCTGTTCTATCTTGACTCGACTTAGTTTTGTGACTGTGAGTCGACATGAACATTATGTCATATTATTACGCTGCG
>NZ_LWEY01000491.1:0-805 GCF_001634935.1 Oleiphilus sp. HI0043
GCTTTATGAAAGCTTCTGGCAAAAATACCTACTTCGTTATTCTCGTTCACGGGTAGGTAGTCAATTTCGCCTGTTTGCTCATAGCGTTCGAGTGTTTCAGTCAATCTCGAGAGAGGGCGGGTAATTCTGCGAGAGATTAAAATGGCAGCCGTTAAGGCAACTAAAGCTAGCGATAAACCTATAAGCAGGCTTTTGTTGCGAGTTCCTTCCAGAGCTAATGCAAGCTGTTGATGTGAGGATGATAGTAGAATATGGAGTTGTGGGCTGCCATAAGTCGCACCACCTTTTAATACTTTGTAATACGCAGAGTATTTAGTATTGGTACTGTCTTTTAACTGCGTAAACGTCAGCTTGTTGGTGCCTGACTGAAAGTGCTGAGTGAGCTCGGGGAAATCTCTAAGTAAGTTTTTATCATGTGATGATGAACTATTATCTGAAGAGCTTTCCTGATAAAGATATTCACCTTCAGCGTCACTGATATAGAACTGTCTATTGCTATTGTAGCGAGGCAAACCAGAGATAATAGCCATTGGCTTAAGCGTTGCGATTAATACATAGCTGGCTGTATCGTCCAGAACCTTGAATAACGCGTTTGAAACGCTTGAAAAGACCTTTTCTGTTTCCAGCTCAACTAGATCTGGACTTAGGTAGATATCAGAAAAGTAAATCTCCCCCGATTTTAACTTGCCACTTTGCTTCAGTGTAGCTAGGTCTCTTGTTAGAAAGGTGTCTGAGCTTTCCTCTCCGCTCTTGCTGTCAGCCTTGTGGCTTGTATAAAGAACTTCCCAGCCAATTACACTGTCCG
>NZ_LWEY01000492.1:0-838 GCF_001634935.1 Oleiphilus sp. HI0043
ATCTAATGAATGGACATCTGCCTGATAGAGAGTCTCGGGGTCCAACCCTGTCACGACGACGCTATGCTCAGTGCTTAGTGTGTCTGATTGATAACGTAAGCCGTTTGATAAATCTACAATGCTTGAGCCAGGTTTATCACTTGTCCATTCGATAACAGCGCTTGAGTCGGTGATATGCTTAACATAAGGACCAGCAATAATTGTTGGTACTGCAAAATCACTATGAATTAGCCAGATATCTTCACTGGTTTCCTGGGTAATAGTATGGCTAACATTGGTGATAGCGAACCCTGAACTTTCTGGAGGATTAACTGATATGCCAGTTTCTTGATTTGTAAATAAGCCGAATGCAAACTCACCATTACTGTCACTGATCGCATTACTGTTGATGCCATCACCAGTATTTTCCATGTAGTAGCTGATCGAATCACGCGTATATGCATGATCTACTCGCAATTTAACACCCGGAACAGCGACGCCGTTGGCATCGAGTGCTTTTCCACTTAATACTGACATTNGAATCGTTACATCAACTGAGGTATTAGCGAAAACACTAATATTTCTGGCAGCGTAATAAACTGCAGCATAATCGGGTACAGGGTAAGCCGTAACAACACCCTCGTCATCAACTTGATTCTCGGTCTGTAAGTAAGGCCTTAACTGATAGTTTCCAGAGGAAACTTTAAACTCGAAATAACCTTCGCTGTCGGTGAGAACGGGTGTGTCAGCAAGTTGACGATTACTCTGATTATGTGCGGTAATCATTGTATGGTCTATCGGGTTGCCCTGCTCATCTAACAGGTAGCCAGATAAAGTGAAAGGCTGCGCTAAAACGAAA
>NZ_LWEY01000493.1:0-994 GCF_001634935.1 Oleiphilus sp. HI0043
AATAAAGTAGATGCTAACCGCGTTAGTGCAGCGGGCAGAGCAGAAACAAATCCTTTGGCACCTAATGACACCGCAGAGAACCGGGCCAAGAATCGACGGGTCGAAATAAGCGTGTTTGACCCGGTTTGTGAGGAGTCTGACTGGGACTTCTAAAATGTATCTTTCTTGGAAGGCACTAGCTCGCTATAATGGCGGCCTTTTAGTCTGTAACAAATATTTAGAAGGTGTCGTAGCGTGAGTGGACCAAGTCAACCGAAAGTCGAAGATGAGCAGTGGAGTGATGAGCGAATTCAGGGGTTTTTATCTTTAAAGCCTTTGGATGGTAGCGATCCGGATTATCACGTACTAATTCAAGCCTACCAACATATGACTCCTGATTTCTTTCAGCGTTTTATTGCAATGTTTGCTGAATCTGGCAGGAATATTAATGCTTTATCTCTAAGCGGTGAGACAATATTTGATCGCGTGTCGGAGCATGCTAAGTCTCAAGCATACAGTGATGTATTGAAATCAAATGCTGCGCTGAAGTCTAGCGAGCTATAAGCTTCTGATTCCTGATATAAGGCTGATGGCTCTATGAATGACGATATTGCCTTTCGCTTTGGCGGTATTGCTCGCCTGTATGGTTTGCCAACGCTAGAGCGTTTTCAGCATAGTCATATTGCCGTGATTGGTATTGGCGGTGTCGGTTCCTGGGCCGCCGAAGCCTTAGCTCGATCGGGTATTGGTGAAGTTACCCTATTTGATCTGGATGATATTTGCGTTTCGAATATCAACAGGCAAATCCATGCATTGCAAGACACGGTTGGGGCGATGAAGGTGGAGGCTATGGCTGCTCGAATGCAGCAGATTAATCCGCAGATCAAAGTACATGCAAACCACACCTTTATTACGCCTGCAAATGTAGAAACTTTGCTGCACAAAGGCTTTGACTATGTCTTTGATGCGACCGATAGTGTCAAAGCAAAGACTGCCATTATTGCTCATTGTTCGC
>NZ_LWEY01000494.1:0-932 GCF_001634935.1 Oleiphilus sp. HI0043
CAAGTGAAAAGCACGAATATATGGAAATCGAGCGTCGCCTTGAATTGGCTAGTCTTGAGCCGATCGAAGAGAATAATCCAGGCTTAGCGGCTGCTCTGAATATTCTACCTGGTTTTGGTAATGTTTACTTGGAGCAGTGGGGCGCATTTATTGGTAACTTGCTATTATGGCCGGTTTCAGTGGTGTGGGGTGCTCCTCAAGCCTATATCGATGCAAAAACGCTTAACAAACAGGAAACATTGTACTTTTACAAGCATGGCTTGGGCAAAGACGAGCTAGCGCAGAAAGAAGGAATGGCTAAGTAATTACTTAGTTATAATCTGGCCAGGCATGCTGGCCAGATTACCTATAGATCTCTTCTAAAAACCAATGTCTCCATCATCCTGAATACTAAGACGATCAGTTGTTGCTGATAGTTGGTTAGGCGATGAGGCGTCTGCCCCCAGCTTTATCATCAAACGTAAATCGTTCGCTGAATCTGCATAGGCGAGCGCATCTTCATAAGTAACATCTCCAGCTGAATACAGGTCGTACAGGGCCTGATCAAAGGTCTGCATACCAATATCTCGCGATTTGGTCATTATTTCCTTCAACTTATGAATTTCTTTTTTGCGGATGAGGTCTGCACATAAAGGCGTGTTGAGTAGCACTTCGATACAGGCTCGGCGGCCTTTACCATCGGGCGTTGGAATCAATTGCTGGGCAACAATTGCCTTTAGGTTTAGGGATAAATCCATCCATATCTGGTTTTGCTGTTCAGGCGGGAAAAAGTTAATGATCCGGTCGAGTGCTTGGTTAGCGTTATTAGCGTGTAGTGTTGCCAAGCATAGGTGTCCAGTCTCGGCAAAGGTGACCGCGTAATCCATCGTCTCCTTACTACGAATCTCACCAATCATGATAACGTCTGGTGCCTGCCTCAAGGTGTTCTTAAG
>NZ_LWEY01000495.1:0-926 GCF_001634935.1 Oleiphilus sp. HI0043
CCACGACGTAATAAGTAAGGTTGGATAGGTTAACGCGTCGCGTTAGCAACCCACGAATACCAGCATGATCACCGTCGAAATTACTTGCTTCATCTGATGCGTTGACGCTTCCCTAACGGGAAGAATGTTAATTAAAAAGAAAGGCTCTGGCCGAGGTTCCGGCAGGATTTTGTGCGGGCCTCTTGACGTGGGGAGTCATACCAACGCTTTTGTCGTGGGGCGCTGTAAGCGTCCAAGCCCCGCAGGGGCTGAACCACCAACTTTTTGTTAGGCAGATCATCGCACAAATTCGTAATTATGCCACTCAGGACGCTCTTCTTTTTCTAGAAACTCAACAATTGAACTCTTCGCAATATCTGTAGCAATACAGTACTTTTCGTGCAGTGGCTCACTCTCTCCGAAAGAGATTTCCTTTCGATCAGCTACTGAAATATTTTCATTTCGAGAATCACTTAAAGCACGAAATTCACTAGCATTTTCATCATAAAATATGAGGCCAGATATTTCGTCACTCCATTCTAGAGCGAAGTAAACACGAATATAGTTTCTGGCACCAAAAATGAATCTTTGCCACCAAGGCCTTAAACCATCGTCAGCTGCCAGCAATATCTTTCCTGATTTCGAATTTAGCGCATTCCGCAGTGCTTCTCTTGTCTCGGAGAAGTTCTCAAATTCTAATTCCTTACCGTCTAAGGTAAGAAAATATTTAGTGTGAGATTCCAAATTCATTTTATTGCCTAACGCCCGCCTCAACGAGCAAATTTTGCTGGCGGCAGTTTTGCCGCGCAGCGCAAAAGTGGTGACAGAAAAATTTGTCCGTTGGAGGCGCTTGTTAAAATCATTTATTTATGCAACCATAATGAAACCATATTGCAACCATGAGTGTTTTTTATGCCCGCAATTACAGTGAAGAATATACCAGACAT
>NZ_LWEY01000496.1:0-788 GCF_001634935.1 Oleiphilus sp. HI0043
GCAGACATATCTAGCAAAAAATACATTAATTTTGTAACCACTACTCTAACGCTCTTAAAAGCATTTTACTTAGACTAATTCAACACACTGCGCGACGAATAGCCAACACTAATGACACCTAAATACGTCAATAAAATGACAAGCTTTTTTAAACCCCCTTAGGCTTAGGTATCAAGAAATCTCGGAATTTATTAGGGTTACCCGTCTTTCCTGCTTCTGCAGCTTTTACGATGTTATACATTTCTCTTGATGAAACAAAATGCATCTTATACTTCTCGCCATCATTATATTTTGAAGCCAGGTACTCATACATTTTTACTGTAGGTTCACCTAACAATGTATCGATATCCATCTCTTGCGTACCATGTGTATGTATTTTGACGAATACCCATTCCGGCCGCCCCTCAACATGAATATGTTGATCCACCCACATATCAACACGGTGTTCAGAAGGGGGTATTGACTTGCGAACATCACCCGCTTCTATTTTCGGCATAACCCCCCATTTTCTCTCTTTCCAGTTCAGGCACAGAGGCCCCTGGATAATCATCAAATCACCAGATGACTCACGCCCCACTTTTACCTTCACTCCTTTATCATGAGACTTAGGCCGCAATGGGTCGTCAGTAGCATAATATATCGAGTTTACCGTTGAGGTTTGGGTCTCACTGGGAGCAGAAGGCAGGGTAAAGTCTGCGTAGCAACCTGTTTCCTTTAGCACAATCAACTCGTCGTTGACCCCACACCATTTACCTTCCGGATGACAATTATCCAAAGTCCAGTTGCCA
>NZ_LWEY01000497.1:0-945 GCF_001634935.1 Oleiphilus sp. HI0043
CGATCCCATCAAGATCAGAGTCTGCTAAGAGAGGATTGGTACCTATAGCTAGCTCTTCGCTATCAGTAAGCTCGTCGCCATCTGTATCTGAACCAAGGGGGTCTGTGCCTTCCTGATCAGCTCGATTAATTTCATCAAAGTCTGAAACACCATCTTGATCGCTATCCTCTGGACTTGGGCATGATACAGCCTGATAGGCAATGCACGTCCCATAACCCAACTCTTCGATATTGCTTAAGCCATCACCATCTTGATCATCAAGGGCATCATTAACTTCATTGCCATCGCTATCAACAGTATCGAAAAGAGTGAAGGAAAGATTAAGCTCAACATAGTCGCTCAAACCGTCGCCATCACGATCTTCGTCACCATCTCTTATACCATCATCATCTGAGTCAGTATCAAGAGGATCTGTTCCCGTAATCAAAATCTCCTGCCCATCGCTTAGACCGTCGTTATCACTATCGCTGAGTACAGGACTAGTTAACTGATCTGCTATTGAAATGGGAGTACAGAGAACTTCGCTTAACTCAAGACCTAGTTCAGTAGCATCATTCAGGCCATCGAAGTCAGTATCACTTTCAGCAGGATTACTGACTCCAAGTTCTATGAAATCACACAACAAGTCACCATCTGTATCTAACAATAACGGATCTATTGTTAGGTTTACGTCAGGCTTACGTAAACGAAAATCGTCTGAATAACTGTCATAGACATAAGTGACCTCTAAAACGTCAGAAAGCCCATCACCGTCACTGTCTGACAACCTTGGGTCTGAAACCGGGTTTAGATTAGGAAGCTCGGAACATGATACAGGATCGCCTGACAAGCCAAGCTCAAATGCGTCACTTAATTCGTCAGAATCAGTATCGCTAAGTGCAGGGTCTGTTTGAAGATACTCACCATCTTGATCGTAAATATCTTCAAAAATATCACAAATCAAAT
>NZ_LWEY01000498.1:0-1068 GCF_001634935.1 Oleiphilus sp. HI0043
CCTAGAATCGCACCAGGTACCGGAATGTTAAACAGTTCAGTGACTAATGAAGCGAAGATGCTTATCGCACATAAAATTAGCAAACCAAAGATCATTAATATTTCCTGTGAGTTGGGGCGGCTATTTTACACATATTGGGTCATTAAATTTAAGTTTGTGTATCATGCAAAATAACGTTGCTTATAGAGATAGATATGAAACTCTTTTATTACTTCACCTTATCAATTCCAAGTTTACCCGACTATAATAGCGCCAAAACAATATTCAGGAGTTAAAACGAATGCCTAAAGCAAGTGAAATTAAGAAGAACGCTGCCGTTGAAATGAATGGTGAAGCTTATATTGTTCGCGATATCGAGCGCTCTGTTCCACAAGGCCGTGCAGGCGGAAGTTTGTATCGTATGCGTATGTACAATGTGGCGACAAACCATAAGATTGATGAAACTTTCAAAGACTCCGATATGCTGTCACTTGCAGATTTGGACCGCCGCCCGGTAACTTTTTCATATGCTGATGGTGATGAATACGTTTTTATGGATAGCGAAGACTACTCTTCATATAGTCTGGATAAAGAAAGCATCGCTGATGAGTTATTGTTTATGGCCGAAGATGCGCAAGGCTTGCTGGTTGTGATGGTAAACGAGGCTCCGGTTGCACTGGAGTTACCTAGTACTGTTGAGCTGGAAATTGTAGAAACTGACCCAGCTTTAAAAGGTGGCTCGGCTACCGCGCGTACCAAACCTGCAATCTTAACGACGGGTTTAACGGTACAAGTGCCAGAGCACATTTCTACTGGTGACCGTATTAAGATCAATGTTGAAGAGCGCAAGTTTACTGGGCGAGCAGAGTCTAAATAATTTTTTCGCGTCGGCGTTTGAGATAAAGCCTTTATGCCGATAGGTGAGGCAGGCAAGTAAAAATGCCTGCCTAAAATATTAAATAATTTGTTGAAAAATAGAAGCTTAGCGTCTTTACTTAATGTAAATATTTACATTGAGGGTGGTCATGGCTCGTACAAACTCAGCAGAATCAGTTCGGCAGCATGCGATAGAGAAGGCAAAGGCCGGTT
>NZ_LWEY01000499.1:0-884 GCF_001634935.1 Oleiphilus sp. HI0043
TCCGCTTCTAACTCTAAAGCCCTTCTCGAGACCTCAAGCAAAGGGCGATAAATAACAGTTCCACAACATAAGCCTGCTAGGCGGAATAGCCGATAAGCCCTTAACACCACTACCGCGCAATGCCCTAATCAACACCGTTTCAGCCTGATCGTTTTGATGATGACCCTGGAGCAACACATCACCATCATTTAGCAGCCTCTCGAAAACTTCGTAACGAGCCTTCCTGGCTGCGGCCTCTAGCCCTTCACCACTCGCAGTAACTGATACACGCTCTACATAGCAAGGAATAGATAGCTCCTGGCACACCTGCTGACAATGACGAGCCCAGTCGTCTGCGTTTTTACTAAGCCCATGATGAACATGTATTGCTGATAAAGCTAAGGAGGGGTTTAATAAACGAAAAGTATGCAAGAGNACGATAGAGTCCAAGCCACCACTCAAGGCAACAACATAGCGTTTGGACTCGGGCACTCTTTTTAATGCCTGCAAGATCACCGGGGAAACCTTCATCTCACTCACAGAGCACCCTATTTGACTATTTACTCTTTAACGTAGGCCGTTAAACGTTGATAGCGCTGATCCATTAATTCTTCAGTATCTAAAGCCGAAAGTTCATCAAGCCCTGCAATAAGCTGAGCCTTCAATTGAGTAGCCATCTCGGGCATATTTCTATGTGCACCGCCTAAAGGCTCCTCTATGACGCCATCAACCAGACCTAATTCTTTCAGACGTTGAGCGTTAACCCCCATCGCTTCAGCCGCATCAGCTGCATACTCAGCACTTTTCCACAGAATGGAGGCACAACCCTCAGGGGAAATAACAGAATAAGTTGAGTACTGAAGCATATTTAGACGATCACAGACACCAATAGCCAGCGCGCCACC
>NZ_LWEY01000500.1:0-436 GCF_001634935.1 Oleiphilus sp. HI0043
AAACCGGATTTCGCACTTATCGAAGGAGCAGGGGGGTGGCGGGTACCGATTAGCCCAAGAGAAACGATGGCTGACTTGGCACGACAGTTGAACTATAAAGTTATTCTAGTTGTTGGTTTGCGTTTGGGGTGTTTGAATCATGCGATGCTAAGTGCAGAGGCAATCAGAAGAGATGGCTTGGAGATAGCTGGTTGGGTTGCGAATAGTTTGTCGAGAGAAACAATGAGCTATGAAGCTGAAAATATAGCGACTTTAAGCTCGGCTTTAGGTGCACCGCTTATTGCTCACTTACCTTTTAGCGAGAGCGGTAAGCCTGAGGAGCTTTGTAAATATGTGAATCTGGACTGTCTAGATTTGTAAGGCTTTGATCAGGCTGGTTGAAAAACATACAGATATTTGCTTAAATAACATACATAAGGAGAGCAGTGTCTGAATT
>NZ_LWEY01000501.1:0-2524 GCF_001634935.1 Oleiphilus sp. HI0043
TTGCATCAGTTAAGTGGCGTTGGGACAGAAGACAGACCTTTCCTTATGAGAAAAATGTTCAAGGATTTGGATGTACTCGATAAAGTTGAACTGGTTCAGGAAGAGGAGCTATATCGATTAATTGTCCCAGGGAAACAAGATATTACACTTCCCGCGAGTTGGTCAGGCATTCAAAAAGTTCTAAAACAAAATTTTCCTGATGACAGTGATGCTATCACCCGCTTCTTTGATCTAGGAAGCAAGGTTGCTATGGAGTATTACATGGCCTTGCAACAGGTTAGGCGTAGTAATGACGAAAAGCTATTAGAGTCTCAATGTAAACACTTTGCTGCCTACGGTTTAAGAACTACCGATGAAGTATTGAATGAATTCTTCAGCAATAAAGAACTGATCAATACGATCACTCCCTATTGGAGTTATGTCGGTATCCCAACCAATGAATTAGTGTTTGCAGAATTTATTGGAATGCTTTTCGCCTATTGTACCTTCAAACCTTGGCACTTTAAGGGTGGATCTCAGAGTGTTTCTAGCGCAATTATCGATTCGTTTGTTGAAGCCGGAGGGTGCGTAAAGTTTAGTTGTGGTGCGAAGAAAATACATACCGCTGATAATAAGGTTCATGCTATTACACTCGAAGATGGCCAAACCGTAAGCTGTAATTATGTTGTTTCGAACGCCAGCCCACTGATCACCTTCAATGAACTCCTCGATCTTGAAAAGCCACCTATTCAGATCCAACAAGATTTTAAATCTAGACGCAAAGGTGTTTCTGCTGTTTGCTTGTATTTAGGTTTAGATTGTAAGCCAGAGGATATCGGTATTACATCTGCCGCTACCTTCGTAATTGATGGTGACAACCAGGATATTGACGAAACAGAACTATATAAAATGACCGCACCGAAATGGGGAATGGTCACCTGCTACAACTTCATTGACGAAGATTTGGCCCCCAAGGGAAAAAGCGTCATAACTCTTGTAGCACTTCAATACGGCGAAGCATGGCAAGCACTTAGCCCTGAAGATTATGCTGAAGCAAAGTATGACTACGCACAAAAGCTCATTGATCATGTTGAAAAGGCTTACCCAAATCTCAGCCAGTATATTGAAGTTGCTGAGGTAGCGACTCCTTTAACTATGATGCGTTATTTGAACTCACCTGACGGCGCTATTTATGGCTTTAAACAACATATTCAGGATTCTCTCTTATTACGCGACCAATTGAGTGGTATTGAAGGTTTGTATTCCGCAGGAAGTTGGACAGCGCAAGGAGGTTTTCAACCGACCTATATGGCCGGTGAATCAACGGCAAAAAGTATATTGCGTAAAATTAAAAAGTCACAAACGGAGGCTCAACATGCATAAAAATCGCAGCGCAGAACAAAACGTATTAGATGGTGTCGTTGGCTACGTTGAAGCCGTAAAAAAGAAAACCGAGATAGAGCTTAGTGGAAGCGACTTTAGCGAAGAGAAAGGTGCTACGCAAAAGACTATCGACAGTCTACATCCTAAACGCCTTCGTTTACTTGTTACCGATATTTTTACTGATACGCCATCCACGAATACTATTCGTGTCAAAGCACTTGATGGTTACCTTCCCCCTTTTCAAGCAGGTCAGTATATTAACGTTTTTGTTGAGATAAATGGTTCGCCAACTGCCAGACCTTATGCGATGTCTTCCTCTCCCACTGAACGAGACTATTATGACCTGACCGTTAAAAAGGCTCATAGCGGTTTCGTTAGCCATTATTTAGTTGATGATCTGAAGCCTGGTCAAGAGCTTACTAGCACCGGCCCAATGGGAAGCTTTCATCATAATCCACTATTCCATGGTAATGATCTAGTATTCTTCGCTGGCGGATCCGGGATTGCACCTGCACGTAGTATGATCAAACATATCATCGCTAAAGATCTCCCTCATACCATGCATATTATCTACAGCAATAGTTTCGAGGAGGATGTAATATTCGCAAAGGAAATTCGCTCCTGTGCCAAACAGAATCACAATATAAAACTTACAGAATTAATCTCAAGGCCAAGTGAAAGTTATCAAGGCATCGGCGGACGTGTTACTGAAGAGCTTGTTTCATCTTCACTGAGCAACTTAAGCTCAAAGATGTTTTACATATGCGGCCCAACACCCTTTAATGAAAGCTGTGTCGAAATACTTAAAAACTTAGGTGTAAAAGAGCGTCGTATGCTTGTAGAGCTAAACGGCCCTCCTAAGAAACCTGAAACACAAGCACACTGGCCTGAAGATACTTCGTAAACGTAAGGCGAAGCGCACATATCCAAGAATCTAATGATTTAGTATGACATTCCATGGCAGCAGATCTTCCATTTCTGCTTGCTGATCTCTTTTACTAAGTGCTTTCAATAGATAATGAAGATAATCGAATGGCACAAGGTCATTTGCCTTTGCCGTTTCAACAATACTGTAAAGTACACTGCTGGCATGGGCACCACTAGTGGTGTTTGAGAATAACCAGTTTTTTCGCCCTATCACGAAGGGTTTGATTGCTCTTTC
>NZ_LWEY01000502.1:0-648 GCF_001634935.1 Oleiphilus sp. HI0043
ACAACATGTAAGACTGACTGACCCAATTTTTGTTTCCGCATCTTGAGCTTATTAGGCGGCCACTCGCCAAAACTACTTAGCAGTGTGCCGAACCAATCAGGAAGCCGCCCGTCTTTGTTCGATGTTTGCCGGTCTATGGTAGAGCGCCCTTTTTGATTGGCAAACATCGAGTCTAACAATGCAGAGGGTTGGCTTATCGCACGCGCGTTTGATTTTGTGGGGATGGCATTCTCCGGTGATACAATACCGTTCATGCATTTTGGGTCCATACTCCCCCAATCACTGTCGGTACTATTTTGTTCGCCGGTATCGGCATCGCCCTTTGCGTCATTCTGGTTTGGTTGTCTATGTGAATCATCGGGTCGCTTAAATCCGGTTTCTGGAGAATCGTTGCCGGAGTTAGGATTACCGCTTCCGGAATCACCTTGAGCTGGTGGTGGCGCGTCGTGCCTACGGCGGTGGTGCAAAACCAGCTCTGAAACCGCATCAAGATCATCCAAGATGACCTCTTTTCGACCTTGCCAAGCGGCGTGCGCGCGAGCTGTTCGATACCAAACGATATCTGCTCTTAGTCCATCTACCAACGCATCTTCACAACGTTGTGCAATTTCAATTCGAATGGAGTCAGAGCATGCCACACCCTCTAAA
>NZ_LWEY01000503.1:0-643 GCF_001634935.1 Oleiphilus sp. HI0043
AGCGAACATCTCCAGGTTGAATACTCGAGCAAAGGCATAGGCGATGAACAAGATAGAAAATACGCCCAGCTCTGCAAGGATAAAAATCCAAATGGCAAAGTCGCCCGGTAGGGACGATGACTTTTCTGGCTCTGAATTTATACAGACTTTAGTCATTAAAGCTCTCTTTACTTAAAGACTAGTTTAAGGAGGTGAGTGAAATGATCACTCCCGGAAATATCACTCCCAAAACAATTAAAGTAGGGATCAAGTAAAAGTACCCCAGCATGACCTTCCTGATTTTCGGGTGTGCATGACGCAAACCAATGAACTCATCGATCACCAACCGCCCTTTTAATGTGACAATAACACAGACAATTACCACTGATATTTGACCGAAGTCCGCTGTTTCAGCAGTCAATACGCTTAGTAAGGTCAAAGCCAGTAAAGCCAGCCAAATTCGCAGTAAGTGCCTTTTGCTTGGTAGAGGTAGAATCATCGCTATCTCATCACATAGATCAGTGGAAAAATAATAATCCAGGCTAAATCAACCATGTGCCAGTAACACGCACCTGCCTCCAAACCCGCATATTGCTTAGCAGAATACGCCCCAAAGTAAGACCTGGTTAGTACCCACAGCAAACCAGCCATCCCAAAAAACACA
>NZ_LWEY01000504.1:0-470 GCF_001634935.1 Oleiphilus sp. HI0043
GATATATAACAATGCTAAAAAAGGGGCTTTACGCCCCTTCATTCAAAACCTTAAGAGCAAGGTTTTTACTGGGCCTGGCTCTCTAGGTATTCATCATAGTTACCGTTAAAGTCGACTATGCCATCAGGCGTAATCTCGATAATACGTGTCGCCAAAGATGAAACAAATTCTCTATCGTGAGAAACGAACAGTAGAGTTCCTTCAAACTTTTCTAGCGCCATATTCAAGGATTCAATAGACTCCATGTCCAAGTGGTTAGTCGGCTCATCCATCACAAGAATATTTGGCTTCTGAAGCATGATCTNGCCAAATAGCATCCTGCCCTGCTCTCCACCCGAAATCACTTTGACTGACTTGTTGATATCGTTCTGAGAGAAAAGTAAGCGACCAAGAGTGCCACGAATCACTTGTTCGTCATCACCTTCTTGCCCCCATTCACCCATCCATTCGAATAGATCTTTGTCTTCTTC
>NZ_LWEY01000505.1:0-711 GCF_001634935.1 Oleiphilus sp. HI0043
GTAATTCAAGCTCAGCCCCTGCAAGATAGCTAGCGCCCTCATAGATCTGATAAAAAGGATTAGGGCTCAGCACTAAAGCTTGATTACTGGCTTCTCTATCGATGACCGCCTGAGTAAAAGAAAAAATTGCCTCTCGTGTGCCGTTTACCGGAAGAATATTATCTTCGCTGCAAAGAGTGCCGGGCTTTAGATTAAAGCGTTGTGTCGCCCAGTTTGTCATGCTCTTTCGAAACTCAGGTAACCCTTTTGTGCTTGGGTATATTGCGACTTTGCCTAGGTTATTGGTGATGCTGTCGAGCACAAACTGCGGAGAAGGGTGCTTCGGTTCACCAATAGACAAGGGAATAGCTGAATAATCTGCTGATGGTGTTACTTGCCCGAGCAGTGCTTTAAGCTTTTCAAAGGGATAGGGCTGAAGTTTATTCAAGTCTGGGTTCATGAGGTTATTTCTACCTGCTCATCTAGAAGTGTACATATGTCGTGCTGTAAGGCCTCGCAAATCATTGCGTCACTAAGCGGTTGACCGTCTGTGTCGGTAATGAAGAAAACGTCTTCTACTCGCTCGCCCAAGGTGGCAATACGTGCATTGATCAATGATAAATTATGCTTTAGAAGTGCCTGACCAATCCGTGCGAGTAGGCCTGGACGGTCAGGCGTTACAACCTCCATCACGGTACGCTGATTAATCATGTCATTGCTGAAAGTCACTTC
>NZ_LWEY01000506.1:0-637 GCF_001634935.1 Oleiphilus sp. HI0043
TGAAGACTCTCTAAATGAGATGTTGGAGAAGGCAGAGGCGCAATTGGAAGATCGTCGTAAAGATCAGGAAGAGCGCTTCGAAGTTAAGAAGGGTAAGCTTCAGACTGGTGATGATCTCGCACCGGGTGTACTGAAAATAGTTAAGGTTTACGTTGCGATCAAACGTCGTATTCAGCCTGGTGATAAGATGGCTGGACGACACGGGAACAAGGGTGTTATCTCGGTTATTATGCCAGTTGAAGATATGCCATATGATGAGCATGGTAACCCAGTAGATATTGTACTTAACCCGCTAGGTGTTCCGTCTCGAATGAACGTCGGTCAGGTACTGGAAACACACTTGGGTTGTGCTGCAAAAGGTCTTGGTAAGAAAATTGACCTTATGATTAAACAGCAGAAAGAAGTGCAAGAACTACGTGGCCTACTGGATCAAATCTATAACGGTGTTGCTGATAAGAAAGAAGCGTTGGATACCTTTAGTGATGAAGAGATTCTAGAGCTGGCACATAACCTTCGCGGTGGTGTTCCAATGGCGACTCCTGCTTTTGATGGTGCGAAAGAGTCTCAGATTAAAGAGCTTCTTCGTCTAGCCGGTCTTGATGATAGTGGTCAGGTTCAATTATATGATGGTCGTACT
>NZ_LWEY01000507.1:0-1015 GCF_001634935.1 Oleiphilus sp. HI0043
TAAACAGACTTGACCGCTATTCATGGCCTTACCATGCGCAATTCGCTTAGCGGCATCATTCAGGTTGGCGCCTTCACACACAACTGCCGGCGATTTTCCACCGAGTTCTAAAGTGACAGGTACCAGATTTTTAGCCGCGTTACTCATGATAATACGCCCGGTTTTAGGCGAGCCTGTAAACACCAAATGATCGAAAGGCTGCTCTGAAATTTTCATCGCATCCGGGTGGTCACCAGGCAACACATCCACCAAGTCTTCAGGAAAAATTTCGCTAAGCATTTCTTGCAGTAATGCGGCTGAGTTAGGGCAATTCTCCGGCATTTTGATCATCGCTCTGTTGCCCGCTGCCAAAGCTGCAATAAGAGGCCCTAACGCTAGGTATAAGGGAAAGTTCCATGGGCAGATGATTCCGACAACACCTTTGGGGTGGTAATGTACTTTGGCTTTATTACTTGTGAAGAGTAACTCCGTGGATCTACGACTAGGCTTCATCCACTTTTTGAGTTTGTGAACTGCATGATTGATTTCTAAAACGGGCCCGAGCACATCAATAAGTTTAGATTCAGCTGGTGCGCGCCAGCCAAAGTCTTTGGCTGCTGCAGCGGTAATGGCATCTTGGTAACGCTGAATTTGGCTACGAAGATTTAGAAGATTTTTTTTCCTCTCATTGAAGGAAGGGTAAGGATTAGCTCGAGCCGCTGACTTAAGCATAGTTAATCGTTCTTCAATAGATGTATCGTGAGTAGAAATTTTCGCCGCGCAGTTCATTTGTTTGCCTCTATTTTTATCGATTTAAACGTGCTTATGTTGTGTACTATTTGAATGTTTAATGTTCAAAAGTTGTGTATTTTATTACGTAATAGACTTATTGCTCACAAAAGTGATTTGTACTCATCATTTAGTTGAGCATGGTTGATGGTGACAATATTAGGTCGGATGCCTTTTCAGCAATCGCTATTACAGGTGCATTGGTATTGCCGCTTATTAAAGTGGGCATGATCGATGCGTCGACTAC
>NZ_LWEY01000508.1:0-1644 GCF_001634935.1 Oleiphilus sp. HI0043
CCATCTTTGTTGAACTCCATGTGCAAGGCCGCTTTACCTTCTTCTTCAGTTACACGAATAGTTTTAACGATTTCGTGTGTGTCCTTATCAAATACCTGAACACTTTGCTGAACTTCTGGCTCTGGGTGCTTAAGCTGATCTGCCCATACATATTGAGATGTTGGATGGGTACGAATAAATACGCCCGCACCGTCTGTCTCAACTGTGTAGCACAGCTTCCACGCTTGGTCAGGATGACCAATCGGGTCGTTGCCCCAAACAGATACTTCACCAATACCTAGGTGAGTCGTTGCACCAACAGGGCCACACTCTTTATCAGTCCAGTTAGCACCAGGACCCGGGTGAGGCAATGAAGCAACATCGATCATTTTCTCTAACTTACGATCTTTCGTATCAACAACAACCATCTTGTTTGAAGCGTTTGCTGCGATTTGGAAGTAACGACCTGTTGGGTCAAAGAAACCATCATGCAAGAACTTAGCAGTATCCATTTGATCAATACGTAGGTTATTGATGTCGCTGTAATCAACCTGCCACATTTGACCTAACTCTTTGATCGCAACCATCCAAGTTGGCTCATTAGGTGTTGTGTAGATCGCCGCAACGCGAGACTCTTCGACATACTCACCGTCAACATTAACACCACGAGAAGAAACTACTTTCAGAGGTTCAAGTGTTTCTGCATCCATGATTACGAAGTGCGGAGGCCAATAACCACCAGCGATAACATATTTGCCATCACCGGAAACAGCGATATCTCGTGCGTCATACGCCATTTGAGTTTCAGCTACCAACATCTTGTCTGGCGTCTGCCATAAATCGATCTTGTTAACCTTACCGTCACGACCAATGGTGTACCAGAAACGACCTACGTCTTTCGCATGATCAGTTTTATGGTGCTCAGTACCCTTGATTACGTGTACTGCATAACCCGTATCGATGTGTGCAACAATTTCATGTTTGTCACCATCGATGATGGCAGCAAGACCTGCATCACGCTCAATGACAACAAAGAAGTTCTCCCAATTACGGCCATGTAGAGGTTTAGTTGGATAGTCTTTAAGAGCGATATATTCTTTGGTCCGCTCTTTCATCATCGCTAAAGACATCTCTGGTGGAACAGGAGGCTCCAACTGAATATACTTCGCAAGAAGGTCAATCTCATCTTTAGTGAAGAGATCATCAAAGTTGTTCATGCCACCTTCAGTACCTAGCTCAATAATACGAGACAGACGCTTGGTTCCTTTCTTAAGGGTTTCTTCAGGCATCAAACTTTTACCTGTTGCCCCCTTACGTAATACACCATGACAACCCGCACAACGCTGAAAGTACATGGATTTTGCTTTGTCGAATTCTTCAGGGGTTAAGGTTGGTGCAGTGTTTGTTGCTGCCTGAACCCCGGCTCCCATGCCAACGCCCATTGCTAGAGCTAATGCTGACAATATATGTTTTGTGTTCTTCATCGTATGCGAACTCCTGTTAATTGTTGTCGCTATTTGTCGTTTGGGTCTTTTGTCCGACTTCCCCCTTTAAGCCGTGAATCCCCAATAAAGCTATAAGAAGTGCTATGTTCGAAAAAAGTTACTACTCCAAAAATATGTGTTGCTATCTTCTTACAACGTCTCTCTCAAAACGTTATCTTCC
>NZ_LWEY01000509.1:0-1050 GCF_001634935.1 Oleiphilus sp. HI0043
TGCACTTTGGATATCATCCATGGCATCATCCAATGTTTGCCCGGGCAAACCATGCATCAAATCAATATTACAGTTAGTAATACCTCCCTCGTGTGCTTGTTCAATGGCCTTCATTGCTTCACTAGCAGAGTGAATGCGCCCAAGCTTTTCCAAATAGCGGTCTTTAAAACTCTGAACACCTAAAGATAGGCGGTTAATACCTGCTTGAGCATAAGCTTGAAATCGCTTCGCTTCAGTCGTACCTGGATTAGCCTCGAGTGTGATTTCGATATGCTCGGCAAAAGGCAATCGCTTATCTATGGCAGGTAGTAAGCGCTGATAAAACTCACCTGACATTAAACTCGGTGTACCGCCACCAAAAAAGATCGATTCAATTTTACGGCCCTGTGCAAATTCCCTATCAAAGTCCAAATCTTCAAGAAGCTTATTTAGATAGGCCTGTTCTGGAATTTCAGCACTGACATGGGAGTTGAAGTCGCAGTAAGGGCATTTGCGTACACACCAGGGAATGTGTACATAGAGACTTAGTGGAGGCAGTGTATTCAAGGCTCAGCCTAAGCCATTGACGCTTTGATTAGCTCAATTTTGTCGAGCAAAGCCTGGGTTGCCTGGCCACGGTGGCTAATTTTGTTTTTCTCTTCTTTCGTCAATTCTGCTGCGGTACATTGTTGATCAGATACCCAAAATACCGGGTCATAGCCAAAACCTTCACTGCCACTCTGAGTTTCAGTAATTCTACCAGGCCAACGGCCATGGCAAATTAAAGGTGTTGGATCTTCAGCATGCGACATATAAACCAGAACACAATGGAATTGCGCTGTTCTTTCTGCCTCGGGAACCCCCCCTAACTTTTTCAAAACCAGGTCGATGTTATCCTGGTCACTAGCTCCCTCACCTGCAAAACGAGCTGAATAAATACCGGGCTGTCCCTGTAAGGCGTCAATCGCGATACCCGAATCATCCGCCAAAGCGGGTAGGCCTGTCATTTTGGCTGCGCAACGCGCTTTAATAATGGCATTCTCAACAAAGCTGAGCCCCGTTTCTTCAGGC
>NZ_LWEY01000510.1:0-938 GCF_001634935.1 Oleiphilus sp. HI0043
TCCTGCAATGCCCTTGGGTAGTCCGGGTATGGAATACCAAGACAAGTTTAACCCTTATCAAATATTATCTATGAATCAAAAAGGTGTGCTTGAACCTTACGCTTCGATTGACTCATATGCTCAGCAGTTTGATTAGATTTGATCTGGCTTGATCTATAGAGCTTGTGTAAATGTTTTTGGAAAAAGGTAAATTTCGTAGAAACTTCCCATAAGAAAGGTTTATAGCGTCACAAAATTTAAATGCAGTTGTACAGTGTTTTTATAATCAATAGGGCTGGCTATAAAAGACTGATAAAATTCGAGGAGTTTTTTGCTGTGTTCCTGATGCATGATTTTAGTTGTTTTATATCTCTCAGCGTTTTACTTGTGCAGTACAGGTCCAGTTCAATATATAAAGATTATGAGTTCCATAGAGGTCAGGATGGCTAAGGGTATGTTTCTTTCAATGTGTGGTCAGGCTTTAGTTGCTAGGCGCAATGTCGGTATTGTTCGGGTGATGTTATTTGCCATGCTTGCTTGTGTTGCGAGTAGCTCTGCTCTCTCAGCTAATCGTATAGTCGGTGGCGACGAAGTTGAGGTAGAGAGTGATTACCCTTGGATGGTATCGCTCCGAAATTCGGCAACTGGCGAGCATGAATGTGGCGGTACCTTGATTCATGAACGTTGGGTGATGTCTGCTTCGCGTTGTTTCTATGAAGAGCCTGCTGAAGCAATTTCCGTCTATGTTGGAGATTATGATATCTCACGAATTGAAGAAACTGAGCGGCGTATTGGGGTGATTAGTCGCGTGGAGTCAGGTCGAGATTTGATGTTGCTTGAGTTGGCCGATGCGGTTGATGTGAGTGTTTATCCACCTCTTGAATTAGTTAGCTCAGCCATGTTTAAAGGTGTCGAAGCAGGTCATTTGCTAACAATTGTTGGATGGGGGGATCGTGATG
>NZ_LWEY01000511.1:0-864 GCF_001634935.1 Oleiphilus sp. HI0043
TGTCAGAGATCAATATTGTAGTGAACGCAGAATCCTTTGCTTGCAGCTTGAAAGAGATGACTAGCTGGATGCAACGAACCATATCATTGGGTTGGTCAAGTATTAAAAACGTTGTAGGAACTTTCAGGAATCTGCTTTTCAGCTCATCTTCATTACTAATTTGCTCGACCTGGTAGCCGCTCGAGATTAGAGCGTCAACGAGAGCTGCGTTATTGTGCTTTCTTTCGCCGTACCAAATGATAGAGGTGAACGTATTGAATGACTTGGGTAAGTTCATGCACTGGACTCTGTTATGTGTTCTTTGCTAGTACTTCATACAGACCTTCCAGTACCAGGCCTAACTCATTCTCGAGGTTCTTAGCGCTATCTTTCATACCTTCAAGTTTGTCACTTGCTTGATAGGCTAGTGCCATTAGTTGTTCTTCCTGATCTTCGTCCAGGCCTAAGGAAAATAGTTTGGCTTCCAGTTCAGTAATCATATCAAGCATAACTTGTCGAACAGTGACATCATGTTCAGCAAGTTTATTGGTTAGCTGTTTGACCTGTTTTTCGGTCATACCTATAGCGCGGCCTAGTACATCTTTACGCTGGTCGGTCATTGATATTTGAGATTGAAGTGTGAGCAGTCGGCCATCGCAGATGCTTGATAAAACTGCGAGGTGATCTTTGAAACGACCGTAGCGGCTTTCATCGTCAACTGGCATATCATTTATAAGTACACCCATGGAGTCGCTGCAAACCATCGTTCAGACGCCAATGCTGATAATTCGCTCTTTAGAGTTTCTGAATTTGCTTAGTACGCGAGCTTCCATAGAGTCTTGCGATCAATTAATAAAAACACTAGGGGTGCCATAGATGACAGCG
>NZ_LWEY01000512.1:0-16428 GCF_001634935.1 Oleiphilus sp. HI0043
GCCCCATAGCGCCCAAGCTTTAGTGACCTTACCTTTTGCGAGTGAAGAAAAAGTTGAGCAGCAATTGCTTCATCTGATGCTTGGCGCGAGCAAGGTTTTTGATGCGTGTGAGATGCCCATTGTTGGGGGGCATACTGCAGAAGGTGCTGAACTAAGCCTTGGCTTTACCATTAATGGTCTAACCGATGAAAACCAGCTTCTAACCAAGGCTGGGCTTCAGCCAGGTGATAAATTGATTCTAACTAAAGCGCTGGGAACAGGGGCTTTATTTGCAGGGGATATGCGAGGCTTGGCGAAGGGGCCTTGGGTGAAATCGGCGATTGAAATGATGCTTCAGTCTAACCAAAAGGCGAGTCATATCCTCTTCAACCATAGGGCGAAAGCTTGTACCGATGTCACGGGCTTTGGCTTAGCTGGACACTTACTGGAAATGCTTCAGGCGTCAAAGCAAAAGGCTTCTTTGAATCTGGCTTCCTTACCTGTATTGGACGGTACTGAAGCACTGATGGCTAAGGGTATATTCTCGAGCTTGCATGAGCAAAACAAACAAATCGATACCAAGATGCGTGCTTTTATTTCCTTGGAAACGCCGAAAGAAGCAGAGATTTTATTTGACCCCCAAACTGCGGGAGGTTTATTGGCTGGAGTGCCTGCTGATCAAGCGAACGCTTGTTTAAATGAGCTGAGAACCGCGGGTTATGACTTGGCTTGTGTGATTGGCGAAGTGATTAAGTAGTAATATCCAGCTACCTTACCATCCTTTGGAGGGGGCTGACTTGAAGGCATTCACAAAGGTAAGAATATCTCGTTGAGGGAGGTACTTTTCATCGTTAGCATGTGTGAAAAATAAACAAAATAAAAACACACATGTGCAAAAGGATGTTTGTATGAGTACCTACTTTTCCAGCATCAAAGATGAAATTCATACATTGGGCAAACTCATTGCAGGTTGTATTTACGCGAAAACGGTTTTATTCGTTGAAAACTGTTATTCCGATATGACTCCCTTGCAGGATGAAGAGCTATCGGAGATTTCCGGCCAAGCTTTTGTCACCCTAGACCAGGAAACCGTTCTTGGAAAAGAAATGACCCGAGTAAATATTGGTATGGAACTCAAGACGCAGCTGAACGTTGAGGAGCTTAAATTAGGCGAATATCCTCGCTGGGAAAATGGCGAAGCTTGTTTTGAGTGTGATGGAACAGAACCAGGCTTGGAAAAGCAGGGCGCAGATCTTTGGGTTAAGAATATGAGCTTTGGCGCGATTGCCGAGACCAGTGGTAGAAAGATGGATGGACGCTACTATAGAGCGGGCGAAATCATTCCTTTTGAGTTTTATGACCCTTACATCGAAATCGCTAAAGAAGACGATGAACTAGTGGGTATGCGTATTGGCTTTCATCAGGCGCGTGGTATTTTCTCTGGGGATATTTTGAGCTTTACCGGTCAACTGCCCGTTCAAATAAAGGATAATGCTTACGCATTGATTGATGCCCCTAATCGCCCCTGGTGGTTTGCCTTAGCGGGGGCTCTCTTGCCTTTTACACCGGTAGAAGGGCAGGCTCATCCGATTACCGCACCGAATGTGGTGGATGGTGAGGTAGATTATGAAAGCGGTGGTCAGCCAGACCCTGTCCGAGCGACCCATATCGGTTTGCCCAGTGGTTCAAATTTTACGCTTGGGCCTATCCCGTTTATTGGTGATATAGATTTTGCCACGACTGACTGTAACCTTCATGGAGTTCCGACCTGTTTTCCGATGACTCAGTTTAAAAGCATGGAAGTAGGGGAAAAACAAAAGAACGGCACTTTTCTACCTACTGGCGGTTTCTTTTTGTCGATGCAGAAAAAGGCCATGGAATGGATTGAACCTGTTAGTCAGCAACGCGTTTCGACACCGAGCGGAGTATTCTTCAGTGTTCCGGTTGGGAGTGTTGAATTCAACCTGGAACAATCATTTCATGGTACGCCTCGCCGCCGAGTTGAGTATATTGATAGAGGTGTGGGCTTGTTTTAGTTCGATTGACCTTACAGTATTGATTAAGTGCTAGTCATGCATGAAAGCATGACATTCCGAAGCGTTTGTATATGCGGATCAATCAGGCTTAGCTCCGTATTAGCAAAACCCAGTACAAGGCCTTGCTCCTCGGCTCGATCGAGGTAATAAGTGGATAAGGGGCTGGCAGAGAGGTTATGCTCCCTCATCGCTTCAACAACCTTCATATCTGATAGCCCGGCCTGGCAAAGTTGCGGATTAAAAATCAATACTATGTGCATGCCCGCGCCGGTGCACTCGGGCTTTGCGAGATTTTCCAGGTGCTGTTCGCAAGCCGCGATGATCGTTTTGAATTTCTCGTGATAGAGCCCTCTCATTTTTCTCAGGTGCCTGATAAAGTGCCCTTCTGCAATAAACTCAGCGACAGTTTCCTGCTCAACCATTGGTGTTTGCCCTGCGATTCTATTTTTCGTCTTCACACATGGGGCAATGACTTGCTCAGGGACAACCATGTAGCCAAGCCTTAGTGCAGGGTAAAGTACCTTGCTAAATGAACCGATGTAGATAACTTGATCCTGTAAACCCAAACCTTGCATGGAGGCAATCGGTTTGTGTTCATAGTGATATTCACTGTCGTAATCATCCTCCAGAATCCATACTCCATTTTCAGCAGCCCATTGAAGGATGTTTAAGCGATTTGCCAAAGGCATAATCCCGCCCATCGGATATTGATGAGTCGGTGTGACACATAAGATTTTACCCTTTGGTTTCTTCGGTAGTGCTTGTAGGTCTAAGCCATTCTTACCCACCGGGATGCCGGTAATTTTGCACTGATGTGCTTTAAAGGCTTCGCGCATTCCAATGTAGCCCGGGTTTTCCAAATAGACTTCATCTCCGTGATTCAAGATGACTTGAATCGCGATATTGACCGCTTGTTGAGCGCCAACCGTGATGATGATTTGCTCGGGTGTGCAATCCAATCCTCGTGAAGATTTTAAGTAGCTGGCAAGCACTTCTCTCAAGTAGGACGAACCTTGTAATGAATCATATCCAAGCAAGGCGATACGCTGGCTTTGTTGTTGATATATTTGCCCCCATTTTTTGATGGGAAAAGCTTTGAGGTCAGGTAAACCGGCTTCGAAACTGGTGTTGCGATAGACTCTGATCTTGTTGTCGCCGAGCAAGACTTTTCCAGAATCAGAGAGCGGCATCTTGGTTGGTTTTGACTCAAATCGCATGATGTTCTTCGTTTGAGCATTGAGATAATCATCAGGAAGATTGGTCGCAATATAGTGGCCCGCTCCTTTTTTCGTTTGCAGGTAGCCTTCAGCTTTCAGTTGCTCGAAGGCGCCCGAAACCGTGTTTCGGCTAACCTTAAGAATACTCGACAGCGCACGGCTAGAAGGTAATCGCCTCCCTGAGACTAATCGTCCATCTAATATTCTGTTCTTGACCCCCTGATACAGCTGATGTTGCAGTGTCTCGGTGCCAGAAAAAGAAAAGTCACGTAACGAGTCAAATTCTTCAGTGCTCAAATTGGTACCACCAGAAATTAATTATTGGATCTTAATGTGGGGCCAGTATTGATTCAGACTAAGCATGAGTCAAGCACAGAGATACGAGTGCGATAGGAAATATCTTTATATAACAAAGGAGAATAGAGGTGACCTTAAAGAAAACGCAGCGCTCTGAAATAAAGCGAGCAGCAAAACGAGCCAGTTACCAACAGAGCGACTTATACCCCTTGATTGATGAGCTAAAACTGGCGCATATTTGCTTTGCGCCCGAAGGTAAACCTATGTCTATCCCGATGCTTTGCTGGCGTGTCGACAATGCGATTTATATCCATGGTAGTCGAGGCAGTCGCCTGGTTAAGCAACTCACGAGTGGGCTCGAAGCCTGTGTATCCTTCGCTGAATTAAATGCCTGGGTAATGGCGAAATCGGGCTTCCATCACAGTGCTAACTATCGTTCGGCTGTACTGTTTGGCTACTTTGAATTGGTGGAAGATGAACAGCAACAGCTTGCCGCATATGAGCACTTTGTTGAACAGCTCGAAACCGGCCGTTGGAAACAAATTCGCCAACCCAATGAAAAGGAACTTCAGGCAACATCACTACTCAGGATGGACATCGACGAAGGGGCAGTGAAACAAAGACAGGGCGGCCCAAATGATGACATTGAAGACTTGGTGCTTCCCGTTTGGGTGGGAGAGATTCCTATCATTAAAACATGGGGAGAGCGAGTGGAGTATTAAGGCAGGCTCGAAAAGCGCCTGCTTAAGGAGTCCGACGGTGCGCACAGCGCACCGACCTTTATCGCAATTTTCTTGAGCTTTGTCATAATGATTGGCTTTGTCGGCCAAATCGAAGACTATGTCGTGTATCGGGAGTTTGGAAGCCAGGCTCTGGCGGGTCACGGAGTGCTAGGCTTGATAGCCATCGCATTATTCATCAGTGGTCATCGAATGCATAAAATGAAGTTAGTGATTAAGGCCAGATTAAGGCACAATCAGCGCGAAAACGAATTAAAAGATAAGCAACAACAGCCATAGGTAACCTTTATGAAGAAAATACTATTACCACTTTTGATAATTATACTAATCGCCGTCGCAGGTGTTGCTTACCTGGCCGGCTCACTCAATGACATCGTTAAAGAGCAGGTTGAAACGCATGGCAGCAAGGCTTTACAAAGCGCTGTTGTTGTAGAGGGTGTTGATATCAGGTTGATGGATGGTTTTGGTGAGTTGAGCGATTTCTCTGTCGCTAACCCTAATGGCTTTACCCCGACGTCAGCTCTTGGTTTTGGTATCGTGCGCCTGGATATTGGTACAGAGAATATCACTGAAATGCCGATTGTCATTGGGGAAGTCTTGGTTGATTCACTTTCGGCACTGTATGAATTGAATGCTCAAGGAAAAGGTAATCTAAATGTATTGCTTGAGCAGATTACCAGTCAGGCTAGTGCTGACTCAGGAAAAAGCGGCAGTGCTGACAAGACTAAGGAAGAGTCGGGTGCAGACTCCGACGTGCGCATCGTGATCAAGAAGCTAACTATCAAAGATACGCAACTAGCGTTAGATCTGAGTGCGCTTGGCCAGAAAAAGTATGATGAAACTCTCCCCACCTTTGCTGTCTCGAATGTAGGTGGAAGTGCGGGCCTTCCTCCAAAGGAACTTGCTCAGGCTATGGGTAAACAAATACTTGATAAGCTTATCAAAGAAGCTAAAGCAAAGCAGACGGAAAAACTGAAAGCGAAAGCTAAAGAGAAGCTGATGGAGAAACTTGAAGAGAAAGGTGGTGACAAGCTTAAAGGTCTTATGAAGAGCTTCGGGCATTAGGCTAAGGCATTCCAGAATAAGCTAGCTTATCTTCCAAGATAGGCTGGCTGTTCCTTTCATATAGTACTCTCTTAGCACAAGGCCAATGACGATATTATGATAAGTATATGTATTTATTGCGGTGAGAATAAGGCTATAGCCTTTGAGGTCTGTAACGCTTGTTCTCGTACCCCAGACTCTCATCGTGATCAAATACGCTCGATTATCCTGAGTTATAGTGAGAACGAGCCTTACTTGAATTTTTTGAGTTTGGAAGAACTTGAAGAGATTCGGGAAAAAATTATCACAGGTGCTCCCATTGAGTTAAAAGCTGAGGTATATAGAAATGCTGAAGAAGCCTTCAGTGCTGTGAAAGTCACGGAAGGGCCAAAGTTAATACAATACTTTTCTGGTATCTCTGTACCGGTTACAGCGCTTATATTATTAGCCTTTTTGGCCGCCATTTTTATTTAAGTTTCTGTTGTTATCTTGAGACTGAATATTTAGAGGTTTTAGTTAGAAGAATATGAATTTACAGAATATTGATAAAACAACTTATCGAAAGCACCTTAACTGGGTGATTGCTGGAAGCATTGTTGCTTTATTGGCGATCGCGCTTAGCGTATCAACCCTACTGATTCATTTAGTTGGGGAACCTGGAGGTTCAAATTTCGTTCTGAATCTGGTGGGTGTAGTGTCTGCCGTAGCGCTTGTGCTAAATACTTTATACCGAAACCGGAATACGCCGT
The DNA here is from genome assembly GCF_001634935.1 of Oleiphilus sp. HI0043. NCBI lineage: Bacteria > Pseudomonadati > Pseudomonadota > Gammaproteobacteria > Oceanospirillales > Oleiphilaceae > Oleiphilus > Oleiphilus sp. HI0043. The sequence continues at coordinate 6,063 of NZ_LWEY01000512.1, forward strand.
TTATGTCGGAAGTTTGGTATGTCTGGCAGCTTAAACAAGAGCTCAATGCAATTTACCGAAAATCAAAAGCCTTAAACCAAGCGTTGGAACAGAACAATCACCAAGCGTTTATCATCAAATATTATCACTTGAAAGCTTCTATTCAGGTATATGAGCTGGATGACAATACGCTCACTATCAATCAGCTAAAAACTGACTTACGCGAACTGGAAGAAAAAATACAAAGCTTGGGTTTGAGCGTGAGCATCGAAGATTATCAGTCAGATTTACTGAAGACGCTTTGAACGAAGGGGCGGTGGTCTCCAAATCTGTAGGCAGAGCCTTCCACGGCTCGCAGGCGGGTTAGCACGAGGTTGATCGTGCGAAAGTCAACGAGTCAGAGTAAATAACAACCCAACTAAAATTCGAATATCCAGCCCGAATAAATACCTTTTAACCTAAACAACCTAGTTTGCCCATTTTTGCCAAAGCCTTCTAAGTATTTGTTTTTTAGTCTGTAGTTTCGCCACAAGAAGGTGGCGTGTTGTAGCACTAAAGGAACAATAAGAAGTACCCAAAACAAACATAAAAACGGGGAAATTATGAAACCTAAATCTTTCTTTAATACTCATCCACTCAAGGTCATGACACTAGGCCTGACGCTTGCCTGTTCTGATATCGCATTAGCGGCTGGAGAGGAATTTCTAGACTATGGCCTGCACTGGGCTAGGGTGCAAAATGGCGCAGAGAATCAGGTCAAAGCAATTGAGGCTGATGGCACGATTAACGAAACCATTAGTAATTACTATGACGACTCGAAGCCAACGGTTATTTATTTCCATGGCTGGCAGAATGGCTCTTCGCAAGATGGCTATGACCGCGAAGACTTTACCTTCGCCAACAATGGCAACTCACTCTCGCATAAATCCTGGAAGCAAAGGGGTTGGAACGTTGGCGTATTTTACTGGAACCAGTTTGCCGATGAAGCTGAAGTCAAAGATGCAGAAGCCAAAATGTGGAGTGCTAATGGCCCAAAAGGTATGCGTTATCGGCTAGATGACGGTAGTTACAGCACGTCACAGGCACCGAACAAGTCGGTCGGTGAAATCGCTTTTGAGCAAATCACAGCAGTACTGGCTAACAATAACAAAAACCTGAGATTTGCAGGCCACTCTTTGGGGAACCAATTAGCTGTTTATGTGGCCAAGCAGATTAATGATGGGATTAATGAGGGCACTCTGTCTGATAATGTTATGCCCGACCGTATTGCACTGCTAGACCCCTTCTGGTCAAAAAATGGCAAAAGCTATCTTGGTGATGAAAACGGCGACGGCCAGAACGACTGGGTGGGCGAACGAACGCGTTGGTACATTTCCGATATGATAGCCGACCAGGATGTCGCAGTAGAATGGTATAAGTCATCGGCGATATATGACTTATGGATTGGCGACCAAAACACGCCGTTGGAGAGTATTGTTAACCTCAACCACTTGCGTTTTTGGTATCTGAATTCATGGGATATTGCCGGTAAACATGTTGAAGCACGTCACTGGTACTTCCAGTCAATGAATAATGCTGAGCCTGAAGAAGTAACGATTAACTGGTGGGGAAGACGCAAAGACACAGGGTACGATGCCGCCAGTGCCAGAACTTCAGATAACCGCATTAAGGTTATGATGGGGAATGATTATGAGTGGGATCAGGTAGAAGGTCGCTATACCGCAAAGCCTTCGGATGACCAGTTTGAAGTGAAGAACTACTAAAATAAGCTAAGACGTTAAAAGGCTGAATGAGGAGGCGTGCTTTCCTTATTCAGCTTTTAAAATTGCCCATGCTTGCCCTGACCTTTGGTAAACCCCTGTGCGCCGTCTAAGGCTCCTGATGCGGCAGCGACTTCCATGCCTCGGTAGAATTCATTCTTCATGGCTTCATCAAATGACTTGTCCCGGTGCTTAGCTGTCTCGAAGTACACTAACTGGCGAATGACTAGCCACCTTCCTTGTACTCAATCCTCCTAAACACATGATCAGTAAGGCTGAACTAATGGGTAGCCATGCCCAAAGATGCCATTGCACTTGATAGTCTAGGTCGAGTAAATAGCGATATAAGCTATAGCAGATTGCTTCAGTACCCAGCAGGGCCAGAATACCTGCCATGAGGCCTAACAAAGCGAATTCACTCCACTGATTAAGGCGAAGCTGCTTTCGGTTAGCGCCGAGTGTCCGTAAAATTGCACCTTGTAATATTCGCTCATCGATACTTGAATAAATGGTCGCCAGTAAGACCAACACACCGCCGATCAATACTAGGATAAGTAAGTACTCAACAGCGAGGCTGACTTGCTTGAGCAAACTTTGAATTTGCGTAAAGACCATACTCATGTCGAGTAAGGTAATGGTCGGGAACTCGCGGATGAGCTTAGTAAGTTTTGCCTCGCTGCCAGAAGGGACATGAAAACTGGTTAAGTAACTAAGCGGAAGGTCCTGGAGCGCTGCCTCAGATAGAATCATATAAAAGTTAGGACTAAGTGTTCCCCAATCGACACTGCGAATACTAGTAATGGTCACTGTGAAGCTTTGTCCGGCCACCTCGAAGCGAAGCGTGTCGTTAAGCTTTACACCTAATCTCCCTGCTAAACGCGATTCAATAGAAACTTGTTTGCTCGCCGCATCTGACTTTTTATCATTTATCCAAACACCTTCCAGTATTTTGTTTCCTTCGGGTAGTTGTTCACTCCATGTGAGCGCCAGATCTCTTTGAAGGGCCGGGTCTTCACTCAGTTTTTCATCATCATGAACATAGCGTTCGTTGATATGCGTTAATCGCCCTGGAACCATAGGAAAGAGCGGGTAGTTCTTGAAGCCGGTTTCTTCGAGTGCCGCTTTATAACTATCCGATTCATAGGCTTGTATATTCATAGCGAAGAAATTGGGCGCGTTCTCGGGTAAGCCGCGTTGCCAGTCATTTAGTAAATCATTTCTTACAACACTAATGACTAGCATGACCATCAATATCATCGCGAATGCCAAGATTTGAGTGCTGGCACTTTGATTGTTGCGCATGAGGTGTCGCCAGGCGAAACGCACATAAATATTGAAGCGTGCTGAAGGTGTGATTTTATCTAAAAGCTTAAGTATTCCTCGTAAACCAAATGAGAGCAGGATAAGGGTCACCAATCCGCCGACAATCACTGCGAGAGACATCTTTACATCGCCGGTAAACCATAAGCATAACGAGAGAATACATGCGAGCGCGATGCCGTAGATTAGTCTTCCGCTAATGCTCATCGGCTCAAGGTCACGGCGCAGGATTCTAAGTGGGGATACGCGACTTAGTTGAATCAGGTGAGGTAGCGCAAAGCCCAGTAGAGTAACCGGGGCCGTAATACTCGCAATAGCCCAAGCTGACCAAGGTGCGGTAGGCAAGTCATTGATAAATAGGATACTTAGCAAGGAAGAAAGTTGTTCCTGTATCAGGGTGCCAAGCATTAGGCCGATGAGCGTGGTGATGAAGGCGAGAATCAGTAACTGCAGACTAAAAAGCCACAGTACTTGCTGACGACTGGCGCCCAAGGTTCTTAACAGTGCGCTGGTATCGTAGTGGTGTTGGGCATAGTTTTGAGCGGCCATCGCAATGGCAATACCCGCAAGTAGAATCGCGAGAATGGCCGCTAAGGAAAGATAGCTACGTGCTTTATCGAGTGCCGCGGCAAGCGCCTGGTTGTTATCTGATAATGACTCCAGGCTTTGATTGTCACTGAGTAGAGGTTTCAGCCAGACCTTGTATTGGTCAATTGAGTTAAGCGAGCCCTTGAGTTGAGTCGTCTCGGTCTGAGCTTGTTTGTCTTGAAGGTCTGCAAGCAATAAGCGCCAAGTAACGCGACTCCCAGTCTGAATAAGCCCAGCTGCTTCGATGTCAGCCATATTCATCATCAGGCGTGGGGACAAACTATAGAAGTTTCCACCGCGATCACTTTCCTGGGTGATGAGTGCACCTATGGTGAAATTCTGTTTGCCCAGTTCCAGTGTGTCGCCTATTTTTGCATTGAGTAGCGTCAGTAAGCGAGACTCTAGCCATACACTACCAGGAGGTGGTCCTGTTGGGCTTTTCTCCCCGGGCTTGAAGGCACTCAAGCTAGTCATAACCTTACCTTTAAGAGGGTAATGATCATCGACGGCTTTAACGGCGGCCAAAGACATTTCATCCCCTACCACCACAACACTTGGGAACTCCAAGGTGGTACTGGTTGATAAACCGCTTTGTTGCGCACGTTCTTCGAACCCGGCCGGGATTTCTTGACTGGAGCGAATGCGCAGGTCGGCGCCAAGCAGCTCGGTAGACTTTGCCAACATGCCGGCTTCCATACGCGCACTGAATACACTGATAATGGTAGCGACGGTGACGGCTAGAATAAGAGAAAAGATGATTAAGGTGAGCTGCCCCGAACGGGTTTCTCGTCTGAGAAGAGACTGGGACAGACGAATAAGTTTGAGGAAACTGAGGCCTTGCGTGCTTGTATTCATCTTAAGCATTTAGCTCCTTTACCTGGCCATCGCTCATGCGTACGGTTCGGGCGCAGCGCTTAGCTAGTTGTTCGTCATGCGTTACGAGTACAAGGGTTGTTCCCAACTGAGAGTTCAAGGAAAAAAGCTGTTCTACAATTTGTTGCCCTGTATTACTGTCGAGATTGCCGGTAGGCTCGTCTGCAAACAATATTTTTGGCTCAGAAGAGAAGGCTCGAGCGATAGCAACACGTTGTTGTTCACCACCCGAAAGCTGTTTAGGGTAGTGATGGATTCGATGGCTCAGGCCAACCTTGTCCAGCCAGTCTAGTGTTTTCTCTTCAGTTTGGCGGGCGTTATACCTGCCAGACATTTCTATCGGCAGGCTGACATTTTCATAGGCCGTCAGGCCGGGAAGCAGCTGGAAGCTTTGAAAGACAAAGCCTACCCCCTTTGCTCTGACAGATGATCGTTGATCTTCATTTAACTGGTGTAACGCTTCGCCCAAGAGGTAGACTTCGCCTGATGAACTTTCATCAAGCCCGGCCATAATTCCTAGCATTGTTGATTTGCCGCTACCTGACGCGCCAACGATGGCGACAGATTCTCCTTGCTTGATTTCAAGTTGAATGCCTTGCAAGATATCAAGCTGTTCTGAACCGGTATTGACCGACTTACATACATTATTGAGTTTCAGTAGGAGATTTTCTTGAGTGCTATTTTCAGGCATATTCAATCACAAAATAGTTGTCTAAACAGAATGGGGTTTGCGATGCACATGCAGCTAGGTCGTTATTTTATTATTGGCTGCCTGCTTCTACTAAGCAGCTTAACGTATGCGGCGGAAATAGAAAAACCGTTACCGGTAAAAAATACTGTTCCAGTTCAAAAGGCTGCAAGCATTCTAGTGGTGGGTGACAGTATTAGCGCGGCCTTTGGTTTGGATAAGAGTAAGGGCTGGGTAGCGCTGATGCAGCGTGAGCTGGGCGATAACTATCGCGTGATCAATGCAAGTATCAGCGGTGATACCACTACCGGTGGCCGTTATCGTTTAGGTAAGGCCTTATCAACTCATCAGCCCGTTATCGTCATTATTGAACTTGGCGGAAACGATGGTTTACGAGGAACCCCGGTTAGGCAGATTCGTAATAACCTAGAAGCGATGGCAGTGATGTCACAAGAGGCTGGAGCCCAAGTAATATTGCTAGGCATGCAGATACCGCCTAACTATGGTGACCGTTATACCAAAGCCTTTGCGAATATATACTCAGACCTGGCATTGCAAATGGATCTATCCTTAGTTCCCTTCTTATTGGAAGGGGTTGCTGGTGTTGAAGGTATGATGCAAGACGATGGTATTCATCCGACGGAAAGCGCGCAACAAACGATGTTTGAGCACGTAGACAAAGTATTGGATACTTTGCTTTCAGCTAAATAAGTGTGGCAACAGGATGACTATTGAGTTCCGTTACGTCACCTCAATTGCTGAGGTGGGAGAGCAGGCCTGGAATTCCTTGGCAGGTGAGGGCTACCCCTTTGTGCGCTACCACTTTCTCGATGCCTTGGAAAAAACACAAGCGGTTGGTGGATGCTCAGGATGGTTGGTGCATCACCTCATGGCTTATCAGGGCGATACATTGGTCGCCGCTGTTCCTAGCTATGTTAAGCAGCATAGCTATGGTGAATACGTCTTTGACCATGCTTGGGCGAATGCTTACCATCAATATGGATTGGCTTATTATCCCAAGTTAGTTTCAGCCATTCCTTTCACCCCCATTACCGGTTCACGGATACTTATACGAGAGGGTATTGATCATAGCGCCGTGATTACGGCCTTGCATGACTTTGCTCCAAAGCATTGTCATGAGCAAGGCTACTCGGGTTGGCATCTGTTATTCCCTGGTTCAGAACTATCGACAGTCTTCAAGCCTCCGGTTCTTCAGCGTAAGGCTGTGCACTTTCAATGGACGAACGAGGGCTATCAGAGTTTTGATGACTTTCTCGCCTCTTTTAGCTCACGAAAACGAAAAAATCTTAAGAAAGAACGTGCAAGTATTTCCCAGCAAGGAATAGAAGTAGAGGTATGGGAAGGTAGGGAAATAAACGCTGAGCTTTGGCGTAGCTTTTATGACTTTTACCAAATCACCTATGCCAAACGTAGCGGTCATGGTGGCTATTTATCGCCATCATTTTTTGAGCGTATTGCTTCAGAGATGCCTGAGTATCTTGTGTTGATGATGGCAAAGCGAAATGGCGAGTACATTGCTGGTGCATTAAATTTTAAGGGCGATAATGCCTTGTACGGTCGTTATTGGGGCTGTATCGAAGAGGCTAATAATCTTCATTTCGAGCTTTGTTACTATCAAGGGATTGAATACTGTATCGCGAATGGCCTGGCTAGGTTTGACCCCGGAGTTCAGGGTGAACATAAAATCCAACGAGGCTTTCGTCCGACTTATACTTACTCAAACCACTGGCTGGCTGAAGAAGGGTTTCGAGAGCCCGTTGCGGAATTTATTAGCAAAGAAAATGAAATGCTCGAAGCTTATTATGAGGATGCGAGTACTTATTTGCCTTTCAAAAAACAGCAATAAGGCTCTGCTAGTTTGCACGGCTTTAATGTTCTCCAATCTTTTGAAACTGATCTAGCTCGTTGATAAGGTCTGGACTGGAAAGTGCCATTTCGAGACATAGGTACTTGTTTTGATTTTGGTCGGATGTACGCCAAAGTGTACCGGTTCGCGATTAGATGTTTACCCCCTAACGTTATGATATCCCACCGTTGTCATCCTCGCGCATGCGGGGATCCATTGTTTTTGACCCAAACCTTATTAATTCGATTACTACGACGGTTTCAAATGCTGCGTTCTATTCAAGACAATGGATTCCCGCCTGCGCGGGAATGACGGAGTTGTGGTGCGGGAAGGCACAGTGTGGAAGGGCCGAGAGTCCAACTTGCCGCCATTCCGCCCTCTCCTACTAACCTGTAATAGGCTAAAACCCAAGCAAGCACCAATGACCTCACTTCTCAAGCTTGGCGATATAATCATGAATCGCCAGTTGGGATTGAATCTTACGTTTGTTGCCCCGTGGTTTGTATTGGTTAGTTTGCTTGGCGTCGATGATTCGGGCTTTGGTGGTATCTGACCATTGAATCTCGAAGATATCCAGAATCTGCTTTTGAAGCTGTTTGTTGTAAACCGGGCAGCCTACTTCAACACGGTGGTCGATGTTGCGGGTCATCCAGTCTGCAGATGAGATATAAATCTCGTGCTCGCCCTGATTGGAGAATATCGATACACGCGGGTGCTCTAGAAAACGATCGACAATGCTAATAACTTTGATGTTGTCGCTCAAACCTTTAACTCCGGGTAAAAGGGTGCACATGCCACGAATAATAATGCGAATTTTTACGCCAGCCTGGCTTGCTTTGTAGAGGTGCCCAACGACTTCGTCATCGACCAGGTTATTGACCTTCAGCATGATTTCGGCAGTCAGGCCTTTCTCGGCGTGCTTTATCTCACGATCAATCAACTTGTGAACACGTGGCCGGAAATCATTTGGCGAGACGATAAGGTGTTTGAAGTGATAATGTTTATAGCTGAAGCGAATGAAGTTAAATACGTCTTCTACTTCGGCGGTAATTTCATCGTGGCAGGTAAATAAAGAGAAGTCGGTATAAATCCTTGCGGTCTTCTCGTGGAAGTTACCTGTGCCGATGTGAGCGTAGCGCTTATAGCCGTCACTTTCGTTGCGTCCAATTAAACAAAGCTTGGTGTGGCACTTCAATGCAGGCACACCAAAGTCTACTTTGATGCCCGCATCGGTCAGTACCTTCGCCCATTCTATATTTGCTTCTTCGTCAAAGCGGGCGCGCAGCTCAACCACGACGCGAACATTTTTACCATTCTTTGCCGCATTGATCAGGGCATCGATAATTCGGCTTTTTTTGGCGACGCGATAAATGCTGATACTGATATGTTCAACTTTAGGATCGTATGATGCCTGCCGTACGAACTCGGTGAAATGGTTGAACTTGTGATACGGGTAATAAAGTAAAATATCGCCTTCAGAAATCGCCTGGAAGCTGCTTTTGTGAGCGGCGAACTTCTTGCTTTCGATTCTCGGAAGCGGTGAATATTCTAAATAGTTGCGCCCGATATTAGGGAAACTGATGAAGTCTCTGAAGTTGTGATAGCGGCCACCCGGGATGACGGCGTCATAATTTGAGATGCCGATTTTATCAAGCAAGTAGTTCAGTGTGGATTTCGGCATTTCCCTGTCATAGACAAAGCGAACTGGCTCAGCTGTCATGCGTTGCTTAATGCTGAGTGACATCTGCTCTAGTAGAGATTGGTCAATATCTTCAGATAGCCCGTATTCCGCATCACGAGTCATCTTCATGGAATAGGCATGAATTTCATCAAACTTATAATTGCCTTTGAAGACGCTCTTCAGAGAGTAGCGAATAATATTATCAAGCATGATGATGCAGCGGCGCTTTTGCCCCTTGATTCTAGGTAGCTCAATGAAACGGCTCATATCGTCTGAGGGTACTTCAACCAAACTATATCTAGATTCGCCTTTGCGAATTAGTTCGACCGCAAGGTAGGTGATGTCATCATCCAATACCTGAGCAAGGTCGATTTTTCCCTCGCACATTATAGGGTTAATGTATTGCAGAACATTGTCTTTGAAATACTGATTAACCCATTCCCCTTGCTCTGGAGATAACTGTTGCTCGTTGATCAGAAAAATGTTGCGCCGGGCCAGGCATTTCAAAACGTGAATATAGATTTCGTCAAACCGTTCGCCTAGCTTGATGACTTTCTTTTGAATCTTCTTAAGTAATTCTCGATCTTCACTGGCATCTTCGCCTTGGTCTTTCTTAATAAAAATTTTTCGCTTTACGTCGGCGACACGAACACGGAAGAACTCATCCATATTATTGGAATATATACCGAGAAACCTGACCCGCTCGACAATCGGTACATTTGCATCAGCGGCTTCCTGTAGAACGCGCTCATTGAAGGACAGCCAACTCAGTTCTTTCTCTATAAAATCTTGCTTGTTCGTCATTTTGAAACTACTCGCATACAGCTTAATCAACCGGACTATTTAAATAGGACTTATGTGACAGTTTGATGACAATTTAAGTCCTGAGGTTCAAATACTTTGTATTTCCGGTTATGTAGGTCTAGGATAGATATTGACGTAGTGACGTCATTACGTCAATTAATGTTATTTACACAAAGAAAGGTGATTTACCATGTCTAAGAAAACAAAATCTATCAAGAAAGAGATCAAAGCGCGTAAAGCTAAAGTAGCCAAGCAGACTAAGAAAATCAGCAAGCTGAAAAAGGCGCTGAAGAAGGCTTAATGTGCCATCTTGAAGCTAATGTAGGGGCGCGATAATTCGCGCCTTTGCCTTTTATGGTGCTCGGCAATATGGATGAATGGATGTTACTATGCCGTTTATAGGGTAGTGAAACGACAAGGGGTCTCTTTATGAGTCGCAAGAGTACAGATAAGAAAACCGATGCAGTGTCGAAAGGTACGGCTAAGACTCCTCAGCTTGATCAAGTGCATGCATCCGAGAAAAAAGAGAAGGCTAAGAAAAATACCTCCCTACGTTTAGATAAGAAAACATTGAAAGCACTGAAGATTATTGCGATAGAGCAAGAAACGAGTATACAAAAGCTAATTGAGAGCTTGGTAAAGGACTATATTAAAGAACATGGCAAATTGGATTAGTTGAATCTGCCATGTTAGAAATTATAAAAATACCATTAGTGCACGTGATTTTAGTTGTTATGCTCTAAAAAAAACGTGTAACTTTTATACTGTTTAGTATTTATTGTTTAATTTGTTTGTAGTTTTAATAG
>NZ_LWEY01000513.1:0-884 GCF_001634935.1 Oleiphilus sp. HI0043
ATCGGCCTGAATCAGTTAATGACAAACGCTATGATTACGCACATGATTTGTTGCAAATGGTTCTCGATGAGACTCAAGACGACGATTCAAAAAGTGTTGTAAAACACGCAACGCTTATAATGAACCGTAATCGTCTACTGTTATCGTTGAAAGAGGGTAAAGAGCTTCATGTCGTTGCCGAAGCGCCCAAAACTGCTTGGGTCAGCGAATTGCACGTCGTAAGAATTCCCATACGAAAGGGAATACAGGGCTATCGCCTCTTTTTCATTAATAAGCAAGACCAGAGCAAACTGTCAGCACTTAAGTCTTTCGAAGAGTTTAAAGCTATACCCACTGGTTCAGGAAAAGGTTGGTCGACGACTAGAGTGTTGAGAGAGGCAGGGTTTAATGTTGTTGTGGGAAACAACTATGAAGGCCTGTTTAGTATGTTAGAGCTCGGTAGATTTAAAACCTTTGGTCGTGGTATTAATGAAATTGAGGCCGAGTACTTAGCTCAAAAAGAGGCGCACCCTAATCTAGCAATCGACACGGAACTAATGCTTCATATCCCCTTGCCAACCTATTTCTTTATTAGCCCGAAACGACCAGAGCTTGCGAAGCGCATTGAACGGGGTTTGTGGCGCCTAATCGAAAATGGCAAATTTGAAGCATACTTTTTAGCTCACCACCAAGCGCTAATAGATAAGTTTCGGCTGAAAGAGCGCAGAAGGTTTTCTATTCCCAACCCCAATTTGAGTAAAGCCGACCCGCTTGATAATGCTGAACTATGGCATAAATTTTAATGAAGAAAACAGCGTTGTAGGTATAGGGCTCATTACCAAGAAAAGGCATATTGTTGATGCTGTTCCTTTTCGTTATTCAGGCCAATATGAACACCTAATAGC
>NZ_LWEY01000514.1:0-836 GCF_001634935.1 Oleiphilus sp. HI0043
GGTGCTTCTCTAAACCGCCCCTAACTGCCACTGCTTTAATCGAAAACTCACGACATTGGTTGATCAGTTTGTCAAAAGGAACACTGTCTTCTTCAGTAAGCTGTTCGATGTCAATGATGACAGGGAGGTTCTCGAAAAAGCCAGGGGCTTGTGTTGTCTTTGCTGAAAGCTCTTGCTGAATTTGAGCTTCGTCATAGTAGGCCAATTCCAGAACGGTCATCGGCAGTAAAGAGCCTTTAAGCTTTAGGCAGTTGCCAGATGAGCGAGTGGTAGAAGCGGTAGATTCAGGTGTCGCCTGATCGTTAGAGTTGGAGCTGACTGTGGCGCTAGACGTCATTGAGTTACCTGAGCTTGGTTTCTGTGCAATCAGGCCCGATTGTAAGCCAGTTGAGTCACGCACAGATACTTAAATTACAGTTATTGTTTGTGTCATGCCGCAGTTCGAATTAGAGTGCGGTTGATATAGTGAAATATCTTAACATGAGATTGATACTTTCGCTCGAATTTTTAGACTTAATGTGGGACACTTTCGCTCATTATAAAACTGGCCGCTTTTTATAGAGTCCTTAATTAAAAAAGGTAACCATGACCAACGAAATTATGTCTTTTGAAGACGGAGTTGAACAGGTTTCGCTTCGTGAATACACCGAGAAAGCTTATTTAGACTACTCAATGTACGTCATTCTTGATCGTGCATTGCCACATGTTGGGGACGGCTTGAAGCCTGTCCAGCGTAGAATCGTTTACGCTATGTCCGAATTGGGCTTGAAGGCGACAGCCAAGTACAAAAAGTCTGCTCGTACGGTGGGTGATGTCTTGGGTAAGTTTCACCCTCA
>NZ_LWEY01000515.1:0-591 GCF_001634935.1 Oleiphilus sp. HI0043
CCATGCCGATATGCTCGCGCAGGCTCTCTTGTTTAATGTCAGCAATAGCTTGCCCGTCAATTCTGATGTTGCCCGAAGAAAGGTCGTAGAATCTAAGTAAGAGGTTTACCAGAGTTGACTTTCCAGCACCTGAGCGGCCAACCAGACCAATTTTTTCGCCAGCTTTTATATGCAAATCAAGCTCGCTGATAACCGGACGGCCAGATTCGTATTCAAACGAAATCCTCTGAAAATCAATATTACCATCGCTTAGTTCAAGCGCTTTGGCATTGTCTGAGTCAAGCACGGCTCGTTCTTTTGAAAGTGTGCTGATACCGTCTTGTACTGAACCGATATTCTCGAACAGGCTGGACACTTCCCACATAATCCATTGGGACATGCCATTGAGCCTGAGTGCTAGCGCAATCGCAACAGCTATGGCTCCAGTCGAAATGGTTTCGTTTATCCAAAGCCAGATTGAAAGAGATGAGATCGAGAATAACAGGAGGGAATTCAATACCCATACTGTCACATTGAGCCGGGTGACCAAGCGCATTTGAGGGTGAACGGTTTCAAGGAAGTCGCCCATTGTTCGTTTTGCATACTCTGCTT
>NZ_LWEY01000516.1:0-961 GCF_001634935.1 Oleiphilus sp. HI0043
TGATGGAAACTATCAGCCGCCTAGAGGATGAGTGCGGTAAATAGAGCGACACATCGCGACGCCCAAACTAGCCAGAACCTTTCGCTTCTGGCTAGCCGTCTCTATAAACCTTGCCTAGAATTCCCTTCCCCAAATTGATTTACGTCTAGAATCGTCTAATTAGCCCCCATACGCACATATTAAGCCTTAGAGACACTGGTCAAAACGAGATAAAGTTGTTTATCATCAACTATCCAAAAACAACAATGATTTGAAGCACTATGCTCAAGCCTCTACCCATAATCATGCCAGGCTTACGCTTTGTATTAGTAATCGCTTGCACGCTACTCGCTACCAATGCGCATAGTGAGCCACAACTGATTAAGCCCTATGATTTAAGCTCGTCATGGACTGGCTATCTGGCATTAAGCGTCTTCTGTCTCGCTTATGTTTTTGTCGTACTTGAAGAAAAAATACACCTGCGAAAGTCCAAACCAGTTCTTCTAGCCGCCTCTCTGATATGGATTATTATTGCTTTTGCGTACCACCGCTCTGGTGATAGCGAATTAATTGAGCCTGCAATCCGGCATAACTTCCTTGAATATAGTGAGCTATTTTTCTTCTTACTTGTCGCCATGACCTATATTAATGCCATGGTAGAGAGAGGGTTGTTTGATGATTTACGTTACTGGCTAATATCAAAAGGTTTTAGTTATCGCCAACTTTTCTGGTTCACAGGTTTCCTGGCGTTCGTAATTTCACCGATCGCAGACAATCTAACTACCGCACTTATACTTTGCGCCGTCGTTATCGCTGTCGCAAATGGTAAGTCTAACTTCGTCTCGGTCAGCTGCGTTAACATTGTTGTCGCAGCAAATGCCGGTGGCGCATTCAGCCCCTTCGGCGACATCACCACGCTAATGGTCTGGCAAAAAGGTATTATCGAATTCAGCGATTTTTTTGCACTCTTTCTCCCCTCCTT
>NZ_LWEY01000517.1:0-865 GCF_001634935.1 Oleiphilus sp. HI0043
CTTGAGAAAAGGCCGCCAAGCGGAATATGGGGTGGTTTATATAGCTTGCCAGAGGCACCACCCTCACTCACGCCACCAGACTTGATTCAATACTGCACCGAGAACTTTGGCATAGAAACAGAACTACTAGAAAGACACCAAAGCATTCACCATACCTTTTCTCATTACAAACTAGAGATACAGCCGGTTAAATTAAAGCTAAAAGCGTCACTACCAGAAGTACGCTCATCAGATAGGCTAAAGTGGATCCAAGAACATCAGCTTTCTAAATTAGGCCTGCCGGCACCAATATCTTCCTACCTTGAAAAGCTAAATTGTGATGATTTATTCAGATTAAATGACTAAGATTGACCCATCACATGCTATTTACTTACCACACGAGATCGAAACATGAGTCGCACTGTTTTTTGCAGAAAGTATCAAAAAGAACTGAAAGGCCTGGATACCCCGACAATGCCAGGAGAAGCGGGCCAAGATATTTTTAACAACATCTCTGAACAAGCCTGGAAAGAATGGCAAAATAAACAAACCATGCTGATTAACGAACGACAGCTCAATATGATGAGCGCCGAAGACCGAAAGTTCTTGAAAGAACAGATGCATAAATTCTTTAATAATGAAGACATTGAAAGCATAGAGGGCTATGTTACGCCTACAAAATAATCAAAATTTACGTTTGTGATTTTTTTTTAGTTTTAGCTCTTGACTCATCGAAACGAAACAGGTTTAATACGCCCCCGTTGCAGACATACCGAGACGCAACAAGTTGTACCAGTGCAAGATCAAGCACTTTAAATAATTGATATGCCCGGTTAGCTCAGTCGGTAGAGCATAGGATTGAAAATCCTCGTGTCCTTGGTTCGAT
>NZ_LWEY01000518.1:0-665 GCF_001634935.1 Oleiphilus sp. HI0043
CACCCAGCGTATCAGTCAATGCAAAGCCATAACGTACATCGAAGCCAGCCAACTGATTCCCCGCTTGCTTGGCTGTATTTTCACCCTGCGAAGTAAGCGACTTCCAGAAGGTAGACAAGTCTTCATCACGCCCTTCTCCACCCCACTGCATCGCACGGGACATACCAAATTCAAGACCTTTCAACGGCCTAAAGGTAAAACGCATGCCAGTAAGTTTTGCCTCAGGTATTGTACGCTCACTTTCTAGCTGACCAATATAAGATACAAATTGCCACTCTCCTAACCAAGAAAGCAATGGTGTTTCAAAGGTTTGCCCCTGCTTGGTTCTTAAGAATACGCTCGGCACCGGCTCGGCATTATTTGTCAGGATCAAACTCGACTGAGAACCCGCGCCCCACCATTGATCGACTGCGCCAACACCCAATACCCAGTTGCCATCACGACCGCCCAGCACGCCAGCCAAATAGGAGCCATAAAAGTCTGTCTGGACGGCATCATCACCAGGGTCTGTCATGACATTAGCTTGAAGCCTGAAGGCAAAGCTTTCACTATCACCTTCCATTGTTTTATGGATCTCTCCTTTTTCTTGCTGGAAAGAACCAAAATCTCTTAATAATGGCCTAGCACTGCCCGCTGTCACTTCAAGGCTTTTTTTAATACCGGAC
>NZ_LWEY01000519.1:0-642 GCF_001634935.1 Oleiphilus sp. HI0043
CTTTGTCGTAGGCGTCAAGGATCGCGCACTTGGGCTCATTATTATGTTTGCAGTCACGAAAACGGCAGTAGCCAATATGCGGCCTGAGTTCGATAAAACCTTCCAACAGTTCTTGCTCATTGATATGCCATAAGCCGAATTCTCGTATGCCCGGTGAGTCAACAATTCTACCGCCACCCGGAATATGAAAAAGCTTGGCTGTCGTCGTGGTGTGAGTACCTTTACGGGATACTTCCGAAAGCGCGCCGACTTTAATGCTCTGATCACCCAGAATACTACGAATCAGTGAAGACTTGCCGACACCGGATTGGCCAACGAAGACGCTGGTGTAGTTTTTTAGCCAGTCGAATAAGGTGGACTCACAATGCTCGACTTCATTGGCTGAGGTCTTGAGTACTTCATAGCCAAGTGCTTCATAGCTTTGGCAGAGTTTTTCTATCTGAGCGCGGTTATTATCATTAATCAAGTCGCTTTTGTTAAACAGTATGGCAGGCTTGATGTCGAGAGTTTCAGCGGCCACCAGATAACGATCAATTAGATTAGCGTAGGGTGTGGGTTCAGTGGCGACAACAATAATAATACGGTCGATATTGGCGGCTACGGGTTTGAGCAGCCCATAGTTGTCTGGGCGTTGCAGTAAAC
>NZ_LWEY01000520.1:0-775 GCF_001634935.1 Oleiphilus sp. HI0043
CTAAAGAAACTATAACAACTAAAAAGTAAGCAGAACTATAATAAGAGATTAAGTATGCGCTTTTGTTACCACGCTCTAATTTTATTATTTCTAAGTACCTTTACGCTTAATGCATTCGCTAATGATGAAGCAGAAGAGCCTTATTATGACCCTAGATACGCAGAAATAGATCCTTATGAGTCATTTAATCGAAGCATGTTCGTATTGAATGATAATTTGGATGAGTATCTCGCCACTCCCTTGGCAAAGCTTTACAGATTTGTAACGCCCGGTTTTGTCGATAAAGGTGTTACCAACTTTTTTGGCAACCTCAATGATGTCGAAACCTTTGTTAACTCTTTGCTGCAGGCTAAGTTTCACAACGCGGTTGTTTCTCTTAACCGAGTTATCTACAACACTGTTTTTGGCATAGGCGGCTTGTTTGATGTTGCGACCTCATTTGGCCTGGAAGCCAGCGATGAAGATTTTGGACAAACACTTGGTTATTGGGGTTATGAAGAGTCTACCTATCTTGTGTTACCTGTTCTAGGGCCATCTACCGTCAGAGACTTTAGCGGACAAATAGTAGATTACGTTGCCGACCCGGTTGACTATCTTGTCGAATTCTCAACTGAAGAAAGTATTGCTCTAAAGGCTGTTGATTTAATAGATACACGAGCAGACCTGCTAGCTGCGAACAACTTATTATTCAAAGAAGACCGCTACGCCTTCTTCAGGAGTGCCTATTTGCAAAATCGAAACTTCCTTATTAAAGATGGCGAAGTAGAAGACCCGT
>NZ_LWEY01000521.1:0-761 GCF_001634935.1 Oleiphilus sp. HI0043
CGATGCACTACTCAAGGCCATAACTCTGCGCCTTGAAGCCGAGCTGCCCCCTCACACACTACTATCTAGACATGGTGGTGACGAATTCATTGCAGTGATGGAAAAACAAGATGGCACAGATAATGCCAAACAATTTGCACAAGCAATTGTTGACTCTTTTGGCACACCATTTCATTTAGGCAATGAAGATATTTACATGAGCGCGAGTATCGGCATTGCCGCCGCCCCCGATCACGGCAATGACTCCGACAAATTAATTAGTAATGCTGACATTGCCATGTATCAAGCCAAAAAACGTGGCAAAAATACATATGTGATATATCAAGCAAGTGAGAACGACCAGCCAGCGCATCGCTTAAAAATACGCAGTCAGTTAAATGTTGCGCTAGAGCAAGAGCAGTTTGAGTTATTCTTCCAACCCAAAATTGATCTCGACACTGGCTCCATCAAAGGCGCTGAAGCACTGATCCGTTGGAAGCAAGAAGATGGAAAATATCGCAACCCCTTTGAGTTCATCCCAATTGCTGAAGAAAATGGCCAAATTATTCCTATCAGCCAATGGGTAATTCATCAATGCTGCAAACACCTAAAAGAGTGGCAGACCTATCTTGACTCCGACTTCATATTGGCACTCAACATTTCTGCACGTCACTTCCATAGAGGCTTGCTTCAAGAAGACCTAGCACGCTCACTGGGCACATTTGGAATTGACCCTTCAACACTTGAGCTTGAAGTGACTGAGACCGCAATTATGGACGATT
>NZ_LWEY01000522.1:0-1019 GCF_001634935.1 Oleiphilus sp. HI0043
ATTCTGGGAGGCTCTCTGCTCTGAGCCCTGTTTGTTTGTACATGCGTTCAAACATCTTTGGCATTGCTCGCGGGTCGAAAGCTGAGTTTGCTAAAATCTTAATACCTAGGCGGTCAGCCTCTTGTTCGTTTTTGCGTGAAAACTTTAGTTGTTTCTCTGCACTAAGTGCCTGAGTGCTTGCCAGTGCAGCGACGCCAGCTTCTGAACCAGCTGTCGCAGCAATAATTGCGCTTGCCAGAAAGCCGGCGAGTGTCAGTGGCGCCGCGAGCTTTTGTCGTTCGAGCATGCGGGCGTAGTGTCGTTGGCTGAGGTGGGCGAGTTCGTGAGCAATAACGGATGCAAATTCTTGTTCGGTATTGGCGTTAAAGAATAACCCTGCGTTTACGCCAATAATGCTACCAGGTACTGCAAAGGCATTTAGGCTTGGATTGTCGACAATTGTAATGGTGAAGTCGCGATCGATTACGGCAGAGTTTGGCGCGAGTTTATATACAAGGTTGGTGAGGTATTCGGTGACTAAAGGATTATCATAGGCTTGGGTGTGGCGTCTAAATGTGCGCAACCAAGCGTTGCCTAGGGCTTTTTCTTGCTGGATTGAAACGAGGTTTGACGAGCTATTGCCAAGGCTAGGGATTGTATCAGTGCTCGAGTCTGCGTGAGTGCTCGATATTAGTAAGCAGAGTAGTAAAAAGCTAAGGCTTTGTCGTCGTGGCATCTTCGATTGTATTGTATGGTGTGTTAGGTTCTTAGATATAGGCCGAATTCGGAGCAGATGCAAGTGAATACTTTGTCAGAATGAACTAGGGTGGCAGCTGTCTGAGATTAGCTTGTATAACCTCCTGTCGCTGCTATAAGATGTTCTTTCCTTGGGTTTTGTTTTTATTGATAGGTAGTTATGCAATTCGATTATTTAGTAGATGCTTCTGGTGAGGCCTGTCCGATGCCGTTGCTCAAAGCTAAACAGCAATTAAATAAGATGTCGGCTGGTGAATGTGTCAAAGTGATCGCCACTGATAAGG
>NZ_LWEY01000523.1:0-8689 GCF_001634935.1 Oleiphilus sp. HI0043
ACGGCATCAACGGCATCAACGGCATCAACGGCATCAACGGCATCAACGGCATCAACGGCATCAACGGCATCAACGGCATCAACGGCTTCATTACTATTCAAGTTTGCTTGCGTATTATCAATAACTGCTTGAGTGCTTTCAGGAGTGGTATTAACATTATTTTGTTGTTCTTCGAGAGTCGTGCTATCTGAAGCAACTTCAATGGCATCAAAGCTGTCTTCATCCTTACGTAAAGAGATATCGGTAGCGCTGCTGTCCACTTCTAAGCCTTCCAGAGGTTTATGTCCGGCGGGCAGAGCAGGTGCTTCGAGCGTTTCAATCACAAGCGGCTCGGATCGAGGCGCAGCGAAAGTTTGGATCTGGGAAGCGGGAAGCTCAGGTTTTTGTACAGGGGCCTTTTTCAGCTCTTTTATAAGATCGATTATAACTTCTGACTGGTTAAATAGTTTTTCAGGCTCAATGTCTTGACCTGATGTAGCTAAGTGAATGTTATTGAGAAGTTCCATTACTTTAAGAACGTGCTTTTCAGCTTCTTCTGGTTTCATTTTTACCGTGCGTTCGGCTTCAATCGCAACGAAGTAAGCTTTTTTAGTCGCCAAAAGAGCATCAATGCCTGCAGCTTTTACCCCCTCTCTATCTCTATAATTCTTCTCAATAAAGCTTGTTGAGGCTTCAAGTTTAGCTTCTGCTTTTTCATAGCTCAATTCGGCGTACTCATCTGCGTCGATGTCCGAGGCACGCTCGAAAAACGAAACAGCTTCATTAAGATGTGTTACTTTTAGTGTCGATATTTCGGTATCAGCCATGTCTTCAAGAAGGTCTACTTCACTCTTTTTAGCATCAGCAACGTTGCCCTGTTCAATTTCTTGAATGATGTCATTTAGCGACTCCATGACATCTTGATATTGGTCGGGTACAAGAGCTGGGGCGTTGAGACTTTCTAGAATGTCGAGATTTTTTAAGGACTCCCTTAGATTTCCTTCAACTTTCTTTTTATTCTCGTAAGCGTTTTCTATATATTTTTGTGCAGCGATCGCGGACATTAAAGAGGCATTTTTTATATCGCTGGGAGGGGCTGTTAGGTACTCGCGTGCTAATGCAATGCTCTCTTCTGCTTGCCTAAGATGTAATGGAGAGAAGAATTCTACGCCTTTTTTCTTCGCAACTAGCAGTTTTTCTTCTGCTTCGTCAATTGCTTGTTCTGGTGTGAAAGTTGACTGTGAAGCTGCTTGGGCAGATTTTTGTTGAACGCTTTCTGATATAGCTACTTGGTTACTGGCACAAGCTGATAGTAGTACTGTTAAACTAGAGGCTAGTATAATTTTTTTCGAAATGCTTAGCTTTGTCATTCTATGAAGTCCCTTAGTAATATTAGTAGCAGTATAGTGCAGAAAATATCCGCAAAGAATTATATCGCTTAATTAGTATTGTGAAAATGGCAACTGATTAATTGGGCCGTAACCATTACCGACCTGTAAACCGTCAGCATTTTGGATACAAGATTCGGTAAATGATATACCTTCTTTAACAGCTATGAATAAGTCTGGCTGTTTAGCCAAGTTTGCAGCGATTGCTGAAGATAGTGTGCATCCGGTTCCATGAGTATTATTTGTTGCAATGCGTTTGTGCGAGAATGAATTCATTGCCTTATTGGTCTGCAGGTAGTCGGTAACGATTTCGCCATTTACATGACCTCCTTTAAGTAGAACGCTACATGCAAATAACTCAGATAATAATAAGGCCTTATTCTGAGTGCATAAATTTTCAGTGTCTTTTCCTTTAAATTGGAGCAGGTAGTTTGCTTCCATAAGGTTGGGTGTTATTAGAGTGGCCAAAGGAAACAAGTTCTCAACCAGGGCTGTTCTTGCGGCTTCTTCTAGAAGCATTACGCCTGAACTGGAAGTAAGGACTGGGTCGATTACTATAGGTGTACTTGTGTTGTTGGAAAGGCATTCTACGACCTCGTTAATAATTTCACTTGAATACAGCATTCCTATCTTTATAGCTTTAAAGTTTATGTCGCTGATGACTGTTTGTAGCTGATCCTTCACAACTTTCGCTGGTAGTGGATAGGTGGCCTTAACTCCCTTTGAGTTTTGAGCTGTGACATTGGTGATGACTGATGCTCCATAGACATTTAAGGCAGTAAATGTTTTGATATCTGCTTGTATGCCTGCACCGCCTGAAGAGTCAGAGCCGGCAATTGTTAGTACATTTGGTGTATACTTCATATAAAGAAGGTCACTTGTAGTTTTGTTCCATGTTGTGTTGCTTAGGTTGAACAACATTTAGATGTTACCAAAGTTTATTATGCCCTACCTTTTCCTTTCCTTGCTTCTTTTATTTACCCTTACTACGAATGCCGGCGTAACGGCAGAAGATATTTTAGGTGAATACTGGAAAGACCCCTTGTTTGGTCAGGCTGCGACTGATCGTACCGTCGAGCTTGAAGTGCTTGTTGGTAGGGTGTGGCCGCAATCTGTCAATATTAGTTCTGGTTCAAAGGTCAGAGTACTTGTTAAAAATCGTACTAACGAGCCTCATTTGCTCGTTTTTACAAAGGACCTGAAAGCTTTATACCAGTCAGAAGCGTACAAGATGTTTGTTCTTGACGAACTCTATCACTCTAAGAAAAAGGCGCAGCAGGGTTCAGGGCATTCGCACTCCGGGAATAGTGTAGGGGATGCAGAATCTATTGTTAAACCGCTATCTCAGAACCCTTCAGTGTTTGTTGTAGGTGGTGATAGAAAAGAAGTGTTAATTGAGTTTGAGGGAACTGGTATTGCAAACTACTCATGCATGATAGAGTCCCACCGAAATAATGAAACAGTAGGAAGTATAGTCATTGAATAATAAGTTTGAGTCTCTAAGCGTCAAAGCGGTCGATTGGCAAGATGGTGCGCTGGTTCTATTGGATCAGAGAAATCTACCTTTGTCTGAAGATTATATGAGTTGTCATGATGTTGAACAGGTTTATACGGCAATCAAGACGATGGTTGTACGTGGAGCGCCTGCAATTGGTATTTGTGCGGCTTACGGTGTTGTTTTGAGCGCAAAAAAGCACTTAATGAATGGAGTCGATTTTTATGAACGTATTAACAAGGATATTGAATTCCTGAGTCAAGCTAGGCCTACCGCGGTAAATTTAGCATGGGCTCTGAAAGTTATGCAGGAAGAGCTCCTAGCGCAGAAAGAGCAGGATTTTAGTTTAGAAAAGCTGCTTCTCCGCGCCCAGGAAATTCATCAAGAGGATATTGCTAACAACTTTAAAATGGGTGATTTAGCCTGTTCCGTGTTTAAACGCTTCCATGAAAAACCGTTCTCTGTCATGACTCATTGTAATGCCGGAGGCTTGGCTACAGGTGGCTATGGAACGGCTTTAGGGGTTATACGCTCAGCCTGGAGTGATGGCTTAATCACTGAAGTCTTTGCAGATGAAACGCGCCCTTGGATGCAAGGTACCCGATTAACTGTTTGGGAGCTCATGAGAGATGATATCCCGGTTACCTTAAATGCGGACTCGGCGGCCTCGTGGGTGATCCAAAACAAATCGGTTGAATGGATTATCGTTGGTGCAGACAGGATTGCAGCTAACGGAGATGTTGTAAACAAGATTGGCACCTACTCTTTGGCGATTCAGGCAAGGTACCATGGCGCAAAGGTAATGGTCGTTGCGCCTAGCAGTACGGTTGATATGGCATCGAAAAACGGTGCGTCTATAGAGATTGAAATGCGTGATTCCGATGAGCTTAAGTGTTTCAGTGGACAACAAGTTTCAGAGGCTAACGTACAGGCACTTAATCCGGTCTTCGATGTGACGCCCGCGAGCTTGGTCGATTATATCGTTACAGAGCGAGGCGTCATTGCTGGGCCGACCTTAGATAAGATGACCGATAAATTCTCGCTTTAATATGAAATGTTTCAGGAAAGGTGTTTAAAGATGTCTAATGAGCTATCCCTTGGCCATGTAGAGTCAGAAGTTGTTGCTTGGCTGGAGCGAGTGGTAATCGGCCTTAACTTGTGTCCGTTTGCTCGCAAACCCTACGAAGACGAACGTGTCCGAATCGCGATCGACACTGGGAGCTCTTATGACTCAATACTTGAACGCTTGTTGGCAGAGTTAAGGTTTCTAGATAATGATAGTAATCTGGCTATTGAAACGACTCTGCTTGTTATCCCAAATGGCTTGAGTGACTTTTATTCTTACTTAGCATGCCTGTCGGATGCGAATTCAATTTTGGTTTCAGAAGGTTACGAAGGTGTATTTCAGTTGGCAAGTTTTCACCCGGATTACCAGTTTGAAGGTACCGAACCGGATGATAAATCGAACTTAACAAATCGCGCTCCCTATCCGGTTTTTCACATAATTAGAGAGCAATCTTTGGAGTATGCGCTAGAAAGTTATGATAACCCTGAAAAAATTCCAGAGCGTAATGTTGAGCTAATGCAGTCAATGGAGGGGGAGCGGTTAAAAGCTTTATTTCCGTGGCTGAGTATTTAGTCGTCTAGGAGAACGAAAGCTGCGCACTACCTTTTGATTTCGCAAGCAGTAGCTTTTTGCTTGCTCTCTTCCAGGCAGAATTAAAGTCTTCATTAGGCAAAATATGTACAACTCCGACGCTGATGCTCGAATTTAGCCACTTTCCATCGCTTGACTTTATTTTGATGGCTTCGAAATCTCGCATTAACCTTTCAACGTAGAGCCTGGCTTGGGGGAGTGAGCAGTTGGATAGAAGTATAGTAAACTTCCCACCACCGACTCTTCCTGCCAGCCCTCTTCTATAGGCGAAGCTATTTTCCTTATCGATCAGCTTTGCGGCTAGGTTATCTCGACGTACTTTTGTTTGGAGCAATTGACCAAACTCGCTAAGCAATAGGTCGCCTGCGTGAAGGCCGTGCGCCTCATTAAACTTCTGAAAGTTGTCAATATCAATATCGATCCAAACAAGGTCGTTCTCGCTAGTTTTAATTGTATGTTCAATTTGAGTGTAGAGGGTTTGACGACTAAAAACCCCTGTTAACTGGTCTTGAGTTGACTCACCCAGATAATTTTCGTCGTCTCTTGCCAGCTTACGGTTTTCTTGTTTCAGGTTTGCGTATTTATAGCCAAGCAAGATGGCTAGCAGCAGTTGCTCGGTCACTGAACCTGCAATGAAAATATTGAGGGTGTCTAGTGATGGGGGGGTGTATCCAAGCCACATCCATACCCATAGGGTGCCCGTAATAAGGTGAGTGGTCCAGGCAAGAAGAAACAACTTCGCCATCGGGGGGTGACGCTTTAGTGCACCGATAGCACAGACAAGTATGATAATTGGAATGACTAGACCTATCGTTTCTACACACATGTAGGCAAGTTGGTCAGACATAAACCCTAGTAGAAATATGGTCGAAAAAGTTGCAGCCAATAACAGGCGTAATAATATATCGAGCTTGGGGATTGTTGTCTTAGTTTCAAGTAGCTCGCGAACGAATACTGTTGCAGAAAACGCAAGCAAGCGGTCAGGTTGGTGAAGCTACCCTCTCCACCCCAATCGGGAAACGCCAGGCGGTTGTACCCGGTCATGGCAATCATATATAGCGACATACATAAAACGTAAGAGGCGTAATAAGTATAAACTCTTTCTCCAGCAGAGATGCCAATTACCATGTTGTAGACAAAAGCAAGAATCATCAGTCCAAAACACAAGCCATACACAAGATTTCTACTAGCAAGAAGAGAAAGTTGTGAGTCGTGGTCTCGGATGTTTATGCTGAAATTTAAGACTTGTGAACTCTTGATTTTAAGGAAGGCTAGGCGATGTTCGCGCGGTTTTTCGATAACGAAGGTAAGAAAGGTGGCTGGGAAACTGGCATTGTCACTAGCGTGCCTACCAGCAGCGTGCTTCCAGGTCCAGAGACCGTTTTCATAGATTGCCAATTCGCCATCTAATCCGACATTGGGTGCAAGCTCAATCCAAATTCGATCCGAATCGACAATTCGGGGAAGTTCAATTTTAACCCACATCGTCGCACCGTCAGATGCTTTCCAGTAATCCTCTTCTAAGGCATTTAATTTTGTATAGCCATTCGGGAGAGGTGTCCAGGTGTTATTTGGCGTACCAACGATATCTTCGAGAGAGGCGGAGCTGTTACTATCGAATAGCTGCCAGTAGCGAATGTTTTCTTGCTGCATAAGCTCAGCGTTAGCAAGAAAAGGTGCAGAGGCAAAGAGAATAAGAAGTAAATAGCTTAGGTAATGCATTGGCTTTATGGATGCATGGTTTAACTGGTTTTCCAGTCGATAATATTAAGTTCGCAAGGACACTCATCTTACCACCTTTCAAGAGCTTCGCGTAGCATGTAGAGCCTAAAATAGACTACAAATACATCAGATTTGATAAAGAGTTTGAGAAAAGAGAGATAAAAGTTGGACAGAATGTCGATTGGCTGCTACCACTTTAAATTATATAGCGAATTTTGATGTGCTAAATATTAGTAAGTTTAGGTTTTCATGGGATTTTTTTGCACAGAGGGTTTTATGGATAAAAATGAATATTTGGTCGCTAGGGTTGGTCATATCAGATTGGCGGTTTATTGTCGCGATGTTGAGAATGTTTTTTCTGGAAACTACAGCTTGGTAAAGCTGTTTTATCAGGGCGACTTTTTTCGGGGCATGACTACTATAAATGGACAGATCATGCAGGTTCTTGATTTGCGTCGTCGTATTGGGATGGAGCAGTGTCTTAAGGGAGAACAGTTAACATTGGTTAGCTTTAATACCGGGGGCTCAAACAGTATCGCTGTAGTAGTTGACGAAATTTTAGGAATGCAAAGAATTGAGTCTGACTCAATTATAACAAATGAAAAATACTTCGATAGCCGTGCCAATAATATTGGCTTGTTGTTTCCAACTGTCGCTTTAATGCCGAGCAAGTGTGGTGTTAGTAAAGAGTTGATACACATCCTCGACTCAACGTACCTTGATAAGACGGAACCCATTATTGAAGAGGCTGGAGAGCTCGAGCTTTTTTAAGGATTTTACCTTTTGCAAATGGAAAAGCTGGTGTTTGCTGCTAATGTTATATGCAACCTTCCATTTAATTTGACGATAAAGTAAAACAAAAAACATGCGACAAAGTGACCTGATTGACATCTTGCTGGTTTCATCCGATTTTATTTTTTTAAGTACCGATAAACACGGTAAGATTACTACTGTTACCCCTGCGTGTAGAGATGTTATCAAAAAGCAAGAGGGTGAGGTTGAAGGTAAGATGCTCGACGAAATTGTACCTGAGCTGGCATTTTACCCCCAAGCTGAGTTTGAAATTGTTCAACCTCGGGGCGGCCTCGAATTAATGCTTGATGATGAAGACTGTGATCAGGGTTGTGAATATATGGAGTTTCTTGCATCCCAAACGCAAGACGATGGCCGCTTCGAAATAGAGACAACGATTGAAGGTCAGCAAGCTTGGTTGTCGATGGTGACAAACAAAGTGCTTGTTGATGACGAAATCATTTTTACCGTGATGATCCGGGATATTACTCGACGAAAGCTTGATGAAAAGGAGATCCTAGATCTCAATCAAAACCTCGAAGCTCGCGTAGAATCGAGAACGGAACAAATTAAAAATGTAGTGATGTCATGTAGTAGTGAACTTAGTCAGGTTAACGAAACCTACCAGGCCATGAAAGAACAGCAAATGGGCATAATGGAAAATGTTGAAAAAGCAGTTCTTGAAGGTGCTGAAGGCTTGAGTGAGGTCCAGCAAGGACAGATCCGTGAAGCGATTAGTGGTGAGCTTGTTAAGTGTATGAACCTCTACTCTGAAGATCAGATTACCGATCAGAAGTTTATGTTGACGATGATGTCATTAAATGAACTCTTTGGTAGTTTATCTCCCGAGGATCAAAACTTACGCCCCGACCAGTTATCTGGAACTAACCAAGATGAAGTTGATGACCTACTAAGTTCCTTGGGTATTTAGTCGCAATACCCTCTTATCTTTCTGATAAAGGGGGAGCTCTTCTTGCTTCCCCTAAGTTCTTGACTCTTGCCATGTTTTTTGACAGATTGACCTTATCCGGACCAGTCTGAGCTCTCATGTCTCCCAACTTAAGTATTCCTATAGCGCTTGTCGATGCTTTCTTTTTTGCTGCTAAGCGAAGAAATATTAATTTGCACTCGATTTTTGCGAGTGTTGATCTCGATTATGACAAGTTTCAGTTGGATATGGGAAAAGACCCATTACAGCGTATTGATTTGAACTATGTAGACCCTTTGCTCCACTCACTTTGGTCTGAGTTGGGCGATGAAGCAAGTGGCTTCGTCGAAAAGCCACTTAAAATCGGCACGTTTAGCATGATGTGCCACGCTATAATTACTGCAACTAGCTTGCGGCATGCCTTGCTTAGAGCGAGTAAGTTTATAGGTCTGTTTGGCGATGAACTATCGATTAACTTGCTTGAACTAGAAGGCGAAGCGCATCTGGAAATCAAGTTTTCGAATGACTTGGGCTTTGATGAGGTATTTCTAATTACTTCGCTCTATATAATCTGGATTCGTCTGTCGTGTTGGTTGATTGAAAGGCCGATACTACTTGAGCGAATTGAGTTTACTTTCGCAAGGCCTCTATTCCATGAAGAGTACAAGTTAATGTTTCCTTGCCGAGTTGCTTTCTCTCAGGGGCAAAACCGGGTTGTGTTCAACAGC
>NZ_LWEY01000524.1:0-1023 GCF_001634935.1 Oleiphilus sp. HI0043
AGTCGGCGAGACCGTTTTTTTATCTGGCCAGATCCCGCTGGACCCAAGTACGATGAGCCTGGTAGAAGGCGATATCAGCACGCAAATCACGCGAGTATTTGATAACCTTACCGCTGTATGCAATGCCGCAGGCGGTACACTTCAAGACATAGTTAAACTCAATATTTTCCTGACAGACCTAGGACACTTCGCCACCGTGAATGAAATCATGGCCAAGTATTTTGAAGCGCCTTATCCCGCAAGAGCCGCCATTGGCGTCGCATCACTACCTAAAGATGCTCAGGTTGAAATGGATGGCATAATGGTGATGAATTCATCTATTTAGGTTTGTCTTAACATCGCCTGATAACCTTCTCGGAAAGTCGGATAGTGAAGTTGATAAGCACTATCCAACATTCGCCTATTGGAACACTGCTTATTTCCGCTTCGCCGTTTTGCCTGCTCGGAAGGTTGGGTATTGATGGTCAGCCCCAAGTGCTCTGCTAGCCAGATAATCACTTCATTAAGATCTACTGGTTCACTATCACTAGCAAGATATAGCGGCTCCAACGCTGAGCCTTGAGCATTCAAGCGAATTAAGTGCTCAATAAAACCCACGCAATCATCTTCATGAATACGGTTACTTCGACGTAAGGCTTTACTTAAAATAGCCGCGCCACTTTCCGCAGACTGCTTTACCTGATTAATTAACTGGCGACGAGAACCACCATAGATCCCGCTAAAACGAATAATCGTGCTGGGTATGCCGCTGTGTCGAAGTAGACCTTCCGCTTCAAAGATAAGCTTTCCTGAAAACTGTTTTGGTTCACAAGGGCTTTGCTCATCTATCCAACTATCATCATTCTGGTGATAGACACTGCTACTGGAAACAAAGATCAATCGCTTTAAGCGCTTCGGATTAGGAAGCATCGTAAGCGTGTTTTCTAAACCCGTGACATAGGTATCACGATAAGCCTGTTCGGTGCGCTGGGAAGGCGTCAGGCAATAAATCAGGTAATCAACACCATCAGTCAGGACTTGTGA
>NZ_LWEY01000525.1:0-835 GCF_001634935.1 Oleiphilus sp. HI0043
AAAAAGCCACATTTCTTTGCAATCTAGGCAATTTACCGCCCGAATATTTAAGAAATGCAGCTTTCTATTTGCAGAATGAAAAGTAAGACTTATTCCCACCAACCTACTAGGTTCATATAAATTATTGTCGCTGGTGCAAGAATAAAGGTCAGAATACCAACGGTCTCATCGGTTGACTCTTCGTTATTCTCATTCACGCGAATACCGTTTTCCTTACCAGAAGTGTAATACTTACGCCCCTCACGGTAGGTAAAATATTTATCAGGATCTTCCATCTGATAGTTCCCTTCATTTTGGTAAGCAGGAACAAACTCGTCATCTTCTGCATAAGCCGACGCACTGGCAAATATCACCGAAAACAAAAAAGCTGACATCAACTTTACGACAACTGACTGTTTTAAACTTTTCATAAGACTCTCCTTCACTTTCACTCCCTACACCTAAACAAATTCAACGCAGATATCCTTCATTTACGTTTGTCCATTTATTGAGCAAATTTCAGTCAGACTATTAAATGATATCGAACACAAAAAATAAAGTGATTTAACAATCGATAACAATCTCAGTGTCTAAGTTGCGACACAGCTATCAATCAAATACGAAAAATTCTTAAGAAAATAACACTCAGCACACCAGCAAACACACCATAAACATGAACATCTGTCGCAACTGAACCACCAATTAGCTCTGCTACCTGCTCGCTAGCATCAGCAAAGTATTCGTAGACAACCTTAACCAATAAACCCAAAAACACTAGCACACGCAACCACAGTGGGTACAAGTGATCTTGATACAAAGCATAAACCAATAGACCGTATAAGCCTCCCGACAAGCC
>NZ_LWEY01000526.1:0-796 GCF_001634935.1 Oleiphilus sp. HI0043
AATAATCATCAGAGTCCAAGATGTCGTGCTCTCTATTATCCTGGTTTTGCGAAACCACCTCTAATTGCGACAATCGAAAACGGAAAGCTTCCTTGGCATCGACACCGTCTCCCGCCTCGTTACCGTAGGCATAGCCACCCCAATTCAGATAGGCATCGGCTAGATCACTCTTTTGCTCCCAACAACGCTCGTCTATCAAGCCCTGTAGACCCGCACCATAAGCGCCGGGCTTACTACCAAACACACGATAACTCGCCTGCCTTCTAGCCAAATCGGCATTTAACCCCGTCAGTGTTAGTTCATCGATACGCTCTAACACATGCTGTTGAATGATGTTCTCGTTTCCAGGTTCTTCGATATCGACAATCGTTTGCACGGCCGCATCAAATAATTTCATGACGTTAGGAAATGCATCTCTGAAAAAGCCCGAGACCCGCAAGGTCACATCGACACGAGGTCGTTGCAGCAATTGGGTGCTCAGCACTTTAAAATCAACAACACGGTTAGATCCCGGCGCCCAAATAGGTTCGACGCCCATCAGAGCAAAAGCCTGAGCGATATCATCGCCACCGGTTCGCATGGTTGCCGTACCCCAAACTGACAAACCTAGCTGTTTGGGATAATCACCATGCGCTTGAAGATGACGTTCGATCAAAGCTTGGGCCGAACGCTTTCCTATTTCCCACGCCGCCGGGGACGGTATGGCACGATTATCAACGGAAAAGAAATTACGCCCTGTCGGCAAGGTATCCAATCTTCCTCGCGTTGGTGCGCCACTCGGGCCAGGGTCAATGCG
>NZ_LWEY01000527.1:0-759 GCF_001634935.1 Oleiphilus sp. HI0043
AAACGTACTAAGATTGATGCCAGTAAAAATGGCATTATTGAGGAAGAAGCACAAGCAGCCAATCGCCAACGACAGGGCTTGAAGGTTTTCGAGACGACCTTGAAAAAGCTCGAAAAGTATAAGTCCGATATCGATAACAATGAACACGACATTGTTGAATTGCATAACGAGTTAAAAAAAGTTAAAGATGAGTTCGACAAGAAAATTCGTCGCCTTGAAGTGATTACCGGTAAGACTGCCAGTGATTATGCCAAGCTTCTGCAAGATTTAAGTGACGACAATAAAGACAAACCCCAGACTCCCTCTGAAGAAGCACAAACAAACGATAACAATCCTTAGCCTAAACTATTACCCTAAAAGCGGACGTCTGCTTCATTAAGTATTTAATCTAACCTTAACAAAGCAAACGTGATCGTGTTATGAGTAATACTTAGGCTCAGTTCTGAGCCCCATCAACAAACTAACGCACATCGCAAGCAACACAAAGGTAAATGGCAACCCTGAAGAGATAGCACCTGCTTGCAGCGCTTGTATTGCTTCGGTCCCTCCTATCCATAACAAGGCAGCCGCGATTGCGCCTTCAATAGTTGCCCAGTAGATACGTTGGGGTACGGGCGCATCAATTTTGCCACCTGCTGTAATGCTATCAATGACCAAAGACCCTGAATCGGAAGAAGTAATAAAGAATACCAATACAAGGAGAATAGCGATCATCGATAGAAGCTGACTCATGGGCAGCTCATCGAACATCTGAAACAT
>NZ_LWEY01000528.1:0-527 GCF_001634935.1 Oleiphilus sp. HI0043
ATCTTGCATACCAAAGCGAAATTGAACAAGCTCTGCGCCTTCATAATAATAACATCAGCATTACACGCTACTCACAAGCTTATGAAACCCTTCGGGAAACCTTATTCCATAACATCGATATCGGCATCACCCTTGCACAGGGAGCAATAGCCGAAACCGGAACCTTATTGCTGCTGCCAAATAAAGACGAACCTAGAATGATGTCGCTTGTGCCACCAATACATCTAGTGCTACTACAAGAGGATCAAATCTACCCGGATTTATCAAGTTTGCTCAATGATGAACCTTGGGGTCAATGCGAGAAAATGCCAAGCAATGTTTTGTTTATTTCCAGCCCGTCGAAAACAGCAGATATACAACAAACACTAGCCTATGGCGCTCATGGACCCAAAAAGCTGATTGTCTTAGTTCAAGAAAACGCAGAGATATAGAGTGCTAAGGAGCAACGCTCAGCTCATCCAGAATCGATTCACTATCACCGCCTCCCGTTCTTAAACAGGGGAAAACCAATAGAATTTCGGTGCATT
>NZ_LWEY01000529.1:0-592 GCF_001634935.1 Oleiphilus sp. HI0043
CAGGTGCAGCTGATCCAGCAGCAATGTTGTTCTTAGCGCCATACGGCGGTACAACAATGGGTGAATACTTCCGTGACCGCGGTGAAGACGCATTGATCGTATTTGATGATTTGACCAAGCAAGCTTGGGCATACCGTCAGATTTCATTGCTACTACGTCGTCCACCAGGTCGTGAAGCATATCCAGGTGACGTATTCTACTTGCACTCACGTCTACTAGAGCGTGCATCACGTGTAAACGCTGATTACGTTGAGCAGTTCACCAATGGTGAAGTTAAGGGCCAAACTGGTTCATTGACAGCTCTACCGATCATCGAAACACAAGGTGGTGACGTATCTGCATTCGTACCAACTAACGTAATTTCGATTACAGATGGTCAGATCTTCCTTGAGACCAACCTATTTAACTCTGGTATTCGTCCTGCAATGAACGCAGGTATTTCGGTATCACGAGTTGGTGGTGCAGCTCAGACTAAGATCATCAAGAAGTTAGGTGGTAGCGTACGTTTGGCTTTGGCTCAGTATCGTGAATTGGCAGCATTTGCTCAGTTCGCATCAGACCTTGATGATGCAACACGTAAGCAGCTAGAGCA
>NZ_LWEY01000530.1:0-834 GCF_001634935.1 Oleiphilus sp. HI0043
TGGAGAGTGTCGATATTGCTCCATTGGTCAGCAGTTTGGAAAGATACTGCCTGCAACAGGACTCGAACGAAAGATCGCAAATTCGCTTTGGTTGAGTTGCGGGGTTTGGATCATGAGCGAAGTGCCATGCCTTTTTCTTTCCGTGGCGGGCGATGACACTTTGTTCGCAACTAGGACAAAAACAGTTGCAGTTTTTGCCCTTAGGAACATTGCCAACCTCAACATATTCTCCATTTTTGTCTAGAGCGAAAGGTATGTGGTTCATGCTTCTACTAAATCCTTGTTAAGCGTTGAAGACTCCATCAATTACCCACTTTATCAGACTTTAATTAGAGACAAAAAGCTAGATTAGGTACAATCTTTTTCAGGGAATATATTGAGCGAAATATTGAAGACCTCTACCATGAATTCGATTAAAATCGTCAAAAGAGTAGAGGTCAAACGTGGCAAAAAAAAGTGGTGACAAGTTTGTAAGTTGTTGATTTTAGGTGTCGAAAATGACGAAATTGACAGATTAAAAACTAATCAGAAATCTGTTTAATATACTGATAAATAAGGATTAAATGGTTTTTCTGCTCTCCCTTGACATGGTAGAGGTCGGCAGTTCGAATCTGCCTAGTCCTACCAATTTCCCTATTCGCTCCTTATTTTTATAGTTGTGGCATGTCGCGATCGTTCTAGCGATTTAAAAATACAAATTTTGGATAGCCTCCAAGTGCATAGCTAACCTCGTAAGTTGCTTCACCATTCAATTGCGATATTTCTAAACAAGGCCTCGGGAGAGATAGGTCGCAATCACCGTTGCTCAATATGTAATCTTTGTACGCTTGTATT
>NZ_LWEY01000531.1:0-686 GCF_001634935.1 Oleiphilus sp. HI0043
CTTCAACACCAATACCCGAGTCAACAATGGCACAACGCAATATCTTTCTGTCCTTCTGCTGCACCAAACTAGCCTTAATTGTAATACTACCTTCTGAGGTAAACTTAATCGCATTACCAACTAAGTTGTTAAGAATCTGACGAATTCTTCCTGCATCTGCTTTAACCCACGCTTGCTCGAAGCCTTCCAAGTGCAATTCGAGTTTTAAGTCCTTGGCTTCCATATCGAAGCGCACCGAATCGACAAAAGATTCGAATAATTCCCTTAAATCTATCGCACCTTCATCAAGTACAAGGTGCCCTGCATCAACCTTGGAAAAATCGAGAATGTCGTCGAGTAAAGAAAGCAAAGAGCTTGCACTCTTCTTAGCAATTGCCACCTTTTGCGATGAAGAGTCATCTAGGCTTTCTGTATCCAATACGCTCAGCATCCCTAGCACACCATTCATAGGCGTACGAATTTCATGGCTCATATTGGCTAGAAAGACACTTTTTGAATGCGCTGCCTGTTCTGCTTTTTCCTTCGCTTCTTTTAACTCCAGCTCGGCTTTTACCTTTTTATCAACATCTTGAAATGAGCCAAATAAGCGTACACACTTGCCGTCTTTAAATTCTGACTGGCCAAGTGCAGAAACCCAGATTTCATTGCCTTTAGCTGTCACCAGCTGCAGCTCTTCTTGCCAAGCA
>NZ_LWEY01000532.1:0-583 GCF_001634935.1 Oleiphilus sp. HI0043
TCAGGCGCAGAGGTATTGTTTGAGGACTTGCCAGGTTTTGGTGAGCGACATCATGAATCTAGCCC
This sequence comes from Oleiphilus sp. HI0043, assembly GCF_001634935.1. Lineage (NCBI taxonomy): Bacteria > Pseudomonadati > Pseudomonadota > Gammaproteobacteria > Oceanospirillales > Oleiphilaceae > Oleiphilus > Oleiphilus sp. HI0043. The sequence goes on from NZ_LWEY01000532.1 coordinate 66, forward strand.
GGGGACGATAGAAGAAATTGCTGAGAGTCTTGCGCCGAGGATTTTTGACTCAGCCAAGCTTGTTGACGGTAAGATCAATCTTGTAGGTATTTCCATGGGCGGAATGGTGGCGCTTGCCTTGGCTCAAATGCACCCTGAAAAAGTCGCTAGCCTGATACTGATAAATTCAAGCTTTAGACCCTATGCTCGCTTTTATCAGAGACTTCAACCTAAGGCCTATGCAGGCTTCCTAAAGGCCTGGTTTAACCCCGTTATGCGCTACAGTGAGCGTGAAATTTTGCGATTGTCGAGTAACATGAGAGATAGTGATGAGTGTTTGCTAGATGAGTGGTTAGACTTCAGACGTAAGCAGCCACCTAGCCGGAGAGCGGCAATCAAGCAAATTCTGGCGGCCAGTCGCTTTCAATGCGAATCACAAAAGCCCGTCGAACATATGCTGTTTATTGCGGCTAAACAAGACAGGATTGTTAGCTACCACTGCTCTGAAAATGCCGCCCAAGCATGGGGGGCAGATTATC
>NZ_LWEY01000533.1:0-1085 GCF_001634935.1 Oleiphilus sp. HI0043
CTTCGCACCTTCCGATAGAATTCGTCTGACAATATCCAGCCCGTCAGGCCCTGCAACCAAGCCTAACACAGGCTCAGCACTATACTCTTCGGGCATGCTGTCAAAATCATTTTGATCAACATAAGGCGGATTCGACAAAATTAAATCGTAACGAACATGTTCACCATCCGAGAACTGCGAAGGATCGCTCAAAGCACTGAAAAGATCAGAGGAAAACGCCTGAACCCGGTCATTTAATTCATACAATTCAATATTCGACTTTGCCACGGCCAGGGCATCGACTGATATATCAAACAAATCCACCTGCGCCTCTTCAAACTCCAAAGCGGCAGCGATGCCGATGCAACCACTTCCGGTACATAAATCAAGCACTCGCTCAGGCTCATTTAATAGCCAAGGTTCCATATGATGCCCGATGAGTTCGGCAATCGGAGAGCGAGGTATGAGCACTCGCTCATCGACATTGAAGCGCAAACCACAAAACCAAGCTTGTTTGGTGATATAAGCCAGTGGCTCTCGGCCTTTTGTTCTGCGCTTAATCGCATCTAAGATAAGCGCCTTCTCTTCGTCTGCCAGACGACAAGACCATAGTTCAGTCGAAAAATCCCAAGGCAGATCTAATAACTGAAGAACCAGGCTGACTGCCTCATCCCAGTTGTTGTCAGTACCATGGCCACAATAAACCTGTTCACGATTCAAACTCGAAAAAGTGTAACGAATAAAATCAGCTATCGTCTGCAAATTTGACTCACTACTTGATGCACTGCTAGCAAGTTCAGAAGAACGGGTTTGAGTCTGAGGCACGCGGGCTAATTCCTAATATCGAAAAAGCCCGCAATTATATAGAGAATCGGCAGCTGGGGGAATGGGAGACACCGAAGTCAGCAGCTAAATTTAGATTGCCTTAGTATCAAAAGCTAAATTCTTGCCAAACTTTAGCGACAACTGATCCCCTTTGTGTAGCTGCCCCACCCCCTTCGGCGTTCCGGTAAGAACAACGTCACCTGGGTTGAGCGTGAAAAAGGTACTCATATGCGCAATAAGTGGCGCGATCGGGTTCAACATATCGCTACTCTTACCATGCT
>NZ_LWEY01000534.1:0-1892 GCF_001634935.1 Oleiphilus sp. HI0043
TCTAAAGAGACAGCCTTATAATTTTCCAAGCCTGAACTCAGCACATCCTGTACCAAGAAAAAAGATAGCAATAAAGTGAAAACCAGACTCTTTTTACTTATCGATAATTTCATCAATTAACTCCGCTGTTGCTGCAACATCACCATCCATGTGGAAGTGATGCCCACCTTCTAGGTCAAAGCGCGTAACATCCTTAAAATAAGATACCCGTTTTTGAGTCCTCTGAGCATCCGAGAAATACCCTTGTTTACCACATAAAACAAAGACCGGACATTCGATACCATTTAACACAACTTCAACTTGTTTTTCAGAAAACCGTACCATAGAAGGGGCTAGTAATTTCGGGTCTGAGCGCCAAATATAACCACCTTCTACCTCCTCTGTACCTCGCTCAATTAACAGCTGCGCTGCTTCTTTTGATACTTTTCCAATCCCCATCATTCGAACGCGAATAGCCATTTCTTTAGTTGGGTAAATGGTCTTTTTACTCTCTCGCGTCTGAGCAGCCTTTGCTACCGCTTTTTTAAGCTGTGGCAATACATTTTCTATTTCGTCTGTTAGAGGCCCTAAACTATCTAATAGAATTAGTTTATCAACCTTTTCTGGCATTGATGCAGCTAAAAACGAACACACAATCCCACCTAACGAATGACCAATCAAGGTAACTTTCTCGCCCGCATCATCAATCTGTTCGAGCACAGAATCTATAAACACGGCAATATCCACCACATTATCGACTAAATGATAAGACGACGAACTTGGCCTATGCTCGCTCCAACCATGCCCAGCCATTTCGACTGCATAGAAGGGACGATCTAGATTTAGGTAGTTGCATAGGGGTAGAAACGAAGCCGCATTGTCGAGCCATCCATGCAGTGCGATAACCGGCACACCATGACGTACACTATTTTTATAACCCGACAAACGCAATTTATCGGTTTGAATACTAAAAGGGCCTAACTCCATTCCATTCAACCTTTATGATAATTCGCTAGAGTCTAAACAGTTTCTTAAAGTTCTCACTTGTGACCTCAGCAACCTCTTCTACGCTGCAGCCCTTTAACTGTGCAATATATTTGGCAACCTCAGGTACATACTTAGGCTCATTTGGCTTGCCACGATACGGAACCGGCGCGAGATAAGGAGAGTCCGTCTCTATCAGCATGCGCTCTAATGGGACTCGCTTAGCAACATCCTTTAGCTCTACAGCATTCTTAAACGTAACAATACCTGAGAATGAGATATAAAAGTTATGATCCATCGCTCTGGAGGCCATATCCCAATCTTCAGTAAAACAATGCAGCACTCCCGCGACATCAGGGGCTGAGTATTGGCCAATGAGGTTTAGCGTATCTTCCTTCGCATCTCTAGTATGAACAATAATTGGTTTTCGACATTCTTTACTGGCAATTAAATGACGCTTGAATCTTTCCAGCTGAAGATCTTTATGCTCCAGGCCATAATAGTAATCCAGCCCCGACTCTCCAATCGCAATGACTTTTTCACGCTCAGCAAGCGATAATAGGCGTTCAATAGTGGGCTCTTCACAATCGGTACTACCTGGGTGCACGCCAACCGAAGCATAGACATCGGGAAATTTAGCTGCAATCTGAAGCACTTCTTCAATATGCTCCAGGTCAATTGCGACACAAAGCAATTTGTCTACAAGGTTTTCTTTGGCAGCTGAAATTGCAAGCGACAAGTCGCCTTCATATGGAGCTAATTTCAGACGATCAAGGTGGCAGTGGGAGTCAATAAACATGAAAATCAAGCGCGCTCTTGATACAACGATAAAGCCGCACATACTAACTAAAAATGCGTATCTATGCGACTCACTTGAAGAATCGTATCAAGAAATTGGGGCACCCCCCTATTATTACATACTATGTGTA
>NZ_LWEY01000535.1:0-1540 GCF_001634935.1 Oleiphilus sp. HI0043
ATTCTGTCATCCCAGCCTTGGTCAAGATGCTTAAAATGGCTCTCTAGATATTCTTTTTCCAAGCGTTTATAGGCCTTTTGAGCTTCAACCATTAATAACAAATACAGACGAATTGTCTTTTTGTTTTGCATATAGTTTAGCAGTGATCGATCTTTAGAGTAACGATATATACCGTTAAAGAGGCTCTTGGATAAGTTCGGGTTGAATTTTGTCAATTTTTGGCAACGCCATGCGAGCCCGTCAGTGCCTTCAAGGTACTGAATATGGTGTAAAGCTCCGTATTCGATCACCTTTCTTTTAGCTAGCAACTCATGTAAATGTGGACGAGAGAAAAAGAACTTCCGCATAGGAGAGAATGCAAAAAAAGCAGATAGAAAAGCCATACCACAACCAACACCACCAACCCAGGCATCAAGCAAACCTAACAAACTAAATACAAACAAGGACGCGAAAATAGCACATATAAGTACCCAGTAATCTCTATCTCTCCGAGCTTCGGCTACCAAGGTGTTATCGGGGTAATCGTCCATTGCGAGGTGATCATAGTTCAAGCCCATTACAGGCTCACAGCCTGCAAGTAATATCTTCTTCCTATGTTGCTGCAGTTTTAATTCGGCCTTTTGTGCAAGAATACGCTCTCGCGCGTTATCAACAATACTTTTCTTTTGGCGTCGGTCGTCTTCTAAACGACGCTCAACAGTTCCTCGAGGTTTTTTGCTTGTATGCCGTCGATCGGGAGTCTTGCGCCTGCTATTTTCCTCTGCGTCATCACCAGAGGCCAAGCCATTATTTTGATCGATATCATTTAACAAGCTATCAAGAGATGCAGTTTTGCTTGTATCCGCATTGTTTGTTTGTTGCGCAGTCACTAAGATTTCCCTTTGGTGTTGCTATAGTTTATCGGATGCCATCTGAACAACTTTAGTAATTATAGCCTCTTACTTATCATCTTTGCTTAGATTCTGGGCTATTAAAAACGCAAGGCACCCTCGCCCTTACTCGCAACAATAGACAGACCTAAAAACTAAACTAGACAAAATTCAAGTTGCGCCGGTTATCATATTTGTTATAAATCCGGCGTTTTTTATGGCTTTCTAGAAACTATTTCTCAGACATCCACTATACTAACAACTACACACCAATCACTAGCTAACTACGCACATCGGACTCTGAGCAGAGCATGAGCATTCACAGAAAGATAGACCTACTTCCTGAACGCTCTCAAATGGCATGGCTTATCTTGCTTATTGCCACTATTGGGCTGTGGGTCAGTCTCGCGATTTCTAAGCCATCCTTAGCACAAAGCACGTCATCGCAGTACGAAACAATTAAGGTAAGCAAAATAGTAGATGAAGTTAATGCACTACCTTATCTAGATTACTACTTGGACAGTTCCTTTTCGGCAAGCATCAATGATGTGCTAGCAATAGATAAAAATAAATGGACAAAAAATACCGAGCACATTCAGCACTTTGGGCAGACGAACGCGCCTTACTGGTTCCGCTTTAAGCTACACAAACAGCGCTTTCATATCGACCAA
>NZ_LWEY01000536.1:0-558 GCF_001634935.1 Oleiphilus sp. HI0043
CCAGGTCTTTTTTCCCACTAAAATTAAACTCCTCCACACAATCAGAAATTGAACGAGCTTGTAAAACCCGTCGAATCAGTACTTGTAGCGGGCGCTTGATTGAACTTTTTTTATTTTTTTGTTTGAAGCAAGATAAGGTCAAACTGATCAACTCGCTCATACATTCTTCGATGGCCAACTTATGGCTAGCAAAGCGTTGAAGTTGAGCAAGCTGCCTGCTGTCTAGCCTTAGCTCTACTGCTGGAATTTTCGCTTCTGTTAGCGCATCATACAGCGTATCGCTAGTGTGGTGTTGATATTGTCTACTGATACCACTGAGCAAATTTCTGGCATAGATACTTTCTAATAGAGCCAAATTTTCCTGTGCAGACAAAGATATCGGCCTTTGCATAATCGCGGCATAACAGCCACTAGCATTATCACGTTGAAGACCAAGTTTGAGAAGCGAAAACTGATTCTTTGACCAGAAAGAAAGCAACTCGGTTGTCAGTCCAAATGCTGTAGTAAGACAATCAAGGTGTTTAGTTTTCGCGACTTGTAAAGCTTCTTCAATTAGTT
>NZ_LWEY01000537.1:0-1060 GCF_001634935.1 Oleiphilus sp. HI0043
CGACACAAAGACTTTGCCAACATGGCAAATGGTGCAAGGTATTTGGATTATTGGTGACAGAAGTTAGCAATGCTTCGATCAATGCATTGCCCGATTCGGGAATATCGCTAACGGGGTAACCAGCATCGGCCAAGGCACTCAGAATTTGGCAGGCTGAATTGGGTGTGTCTAACCCAACGCCATTCCCTATCCGGCCATCCTTCGTCGGATAATTCGCGAGTATCATCCCGATGCGTTTTTCTGAATTTGGCTTCACCGCAAGTCGGCAATATCGCCATGCTAATTCCGCTACGAAATGTGCCCGTTCAGCATTTAATTCATATTGAACGATACTCGACTGGGCATGCTCGTCGTAGAAACTCTCGCTCTTAAAACTAAGTGCACGGGTTGCAATCCTACCATCCATTTCAGGAAGCACGACTTGCATCGCTAAATCTCGGCTTCTCAAGCCTTGGCTATGCGCTAACCAGTCTTCTTCTGTACTACCTGACAATACCAACTGCAAAACAACAAGGTCTTTCTCAAAGGGCGATTGGAAAGTACTTGGCTCAGAACTAAGATCGGGGCTCGCCACGGTATTGGTTGCAAACCCAGTCGCATTCAGTACCAACTGTACATTTGCCTGGTCGATTAATGCGTTAACCAAGGAGAGTGATGACGGGTCTTTTAGCGAACTAATCGCAACGGGTAACACAGAAAGCTGATGCTGTTCCAAGACACTAATTAGCGCATCGAACATCGTGGTATTAGCGCTTTGCAAATGACTTCGATAAAACAACAGCATTACGGTTGGATTATCTTGGCCAGCCTTATTGCTTACCTTGTCTTGCCAAGCTAATAAGGTCCCCTGCTCTACACCCGGCTCGTAAATCATACATTTGGGTAAGGGCCTCGGCTCTTGCCATGACAACGTTAGATCAGCTAATAATCTGACATAACGCGCAATAATAAAGTGATAAAGATGTCGGGCATTCTCGACGCCGCCTTCACGCAAGTAACGCCAAACACGGTGCGCATCCTGAGGCACTACCGAACTAGCATCAGATAAGTCCGGATCAGG
>NZ_LWEY01000538.1:0-776 GCF_001634935.1 Oleiphilus sp. HI0043
TTCCCAGGGCCTGGCCTAGGTGTTCGTATTTTGGGGGAAGTGAAGAAAGAATATGCAGAAGTTTTGCGCGAAGCCGACGCTATCTTCCTGGAAGAACTTCATAAGGCAGACTGGTATCACAAAACATCACAGGCATTTGTTGTCTTCTTGCCGGTTAAGTCGGTGGGTGTTGTAGGGGATGGTCGTCGTTATGAATGGGTTGTTTCGTTACGTGCCGTTGAAACAATTGACTTCATGACCGCTCGTTGGGCGCACTTGCCTTATGAATTACTAGAGACGGTATCGAATCGAATTATTAACGAGATCGAGCATATTTCGCGTGTCGCATACGATGTCAGCTCTAAGCCGCCAGCGACGATTGAGTGGGAATAATTAGTAAGAAATGACGAAAGATAAGGTCGCATCAAAAAACTCTGGTAAGGAGCAACGCATAATTGATGAGCGTTGGATGCGACGCGCCTTGAACCTTGCAGAAAAAGCGGGCGCTGAAGGTGAAGTGCCAGTTGGAGCTGTCTTGGTTAGAGGTGAAGAGGTTTTAGGTGAGGCCTGGAACCGCCCCATCGCTAGCTGTGACCCGAGTGCTCACGCTGAAGTGAGAGCTATTCGGGCAGCAGCAGAACACGAAAGAAATTATCGCCTGCCTGGTACGACACTTTATGTCACCATAGAGCCTTGCACGATGTGTATTGGAATGCTGGTTCATGCTCGAATTGATCGTTTGGTGTTTGGCGCTCGTGAGCCTAAAGCGGGTGCGGTAGTGAGTCAGAATAACTTAT
>NZ_LWEY01000539.1:0-936 GCF_001634935.1 Oleiphilus sp. HI0043
GCAGTATCAATTAACGCAACACATTATTGCGTTAAATCCCGAGGTATTATGGATGCAAACTCTGAAACATCAACGACAGCCTTAGGAGGTTCCTTTAAAACCAACCCACAGACACGCGCTGAGTTTCTACAAGAGGCCCATCAATAATTGATTGCTACACAATCAATGGCGGGGACAAACACCATCGCTGTTTATCCCCAGAGCTATCGGCGTGATAGCAAGCAGCGCTGCGCCTAAACAGGCACAGCCAAACCAATCCTATCGCGCAAGCCAAAGCGATTAAGTAGCTTGTAGCTTTTCCAACCCAGCACACTAACCGATGTCATCACTCCTGCCATCATCGCGCCACCAATGCCACAGCTAAGCACATCCTGGCCAGTTAGATACAAGCCGGGAATTCGCGTCTCAGGTCGCAGCCAGTCTTGCTCAAAACGAGAAGGGTCATGATTAAGTCCATAGAGCTCACATTTTTTGTAGGCGCAGAAGAAGTTTGTCGACAAGGGCGTACTGGTTTCGTGATAGTCGATTTTACCTTCTAAGTGAGGCATTTTTTCATAGAGTGCTTTCAGCATACGCTCGGTAAACATGTCTTTGAGTGCTTCGTAGTCCGTGCCTCGTTTCCCCCATGGCTGGTCTTCCCACTTTTCAAACCATTCATAAGGACAAGGCGCAACGATTTCTATCGTCGACTTGCTAGGGTTCTTTCGCTGCCATTCAGGGTCTTTTGCAGACGGAAATGAAATATACACCGCAGGCAAAGGCTTATCTTTGTCATTCTCAAACGCATCCAAAGCACTATCGGCGTCATAATCAGGAAAGATCCAGAAGTTCGTCTTGGGTAGCTTCAATTCTTCAGTGCTGCCCTTCAAACCAATATACATTCCCAAGTGCGCTTTTGATGATTCAACTTCTTGCAGCTTTTTATCATAAGAGAAC
>NZ_LWEY01000540.1:0-728 GCF_001634935.1 Oleiphilus sp. HI0043
CATGGAGAGCTCGATGTCGTTTTTGTAGAAAGTGGCGGTGATAACCTTAGTGCGACCTTTAGCCCAGAACTATCGGACTTAACTATCTACGTGATTGATGTATCAGCAGGCGATAAGATTCCACGTAAAGGTGGCCCAGGCATTACTAAGTCCGATCTGTTGATTATCAATAAAATAGACTTGGCTCCACTTGTTGGTGCTTCGCTAGACGTAATGGATCAGGACTCAAAGAAGATGCGCGGTGAACGTCCTTTTGTTTTCTCAAACCTTAAGAAAGCTGAAGGTCTAGACAAAATTATTGATTTCATTATTAGCGAAGGCATGCTTGAGGCCAAAGAAATTCCACCTGCNAAAGCCGTGGTTTGAGTGCTTGACGACTTAGAATAGAATTAGACTAACTTAGGAGAACACAATGAAATTGAAAACCTTAATGACACAAGCAAGTGCCTTAATCGCCATGATGATGGTGAGCCTTGCCTCACTCGCTCACGAAGGTATGCATGCATCAGGGCAGGCGCACGTGGGCGAGAGCCATATGGGCTTAATGGAAGTTTCTTTGGCCGTGATGGCAATGCTAGCAGTTGGCGCATGGGCATTGAAAGAAGCTAAATCTAAGAAGTAGCATTTAGAGTCAGTCCCCGTGTTTCTGTATGCAGAGCCTTTCGTGGCTCGCATGCGGGCTAGCACGGGGAGTCCAGATAAGGGATGCAACCCTCTGCCTCCTCAAA
>NZ_LWEY01000541.1:0-990 GCF_001634935.1 Oleiphilus sp. HI0043
CTGGGCGGTTTTAATCAGTTCATCGATTGCTAAATTATCAGCACATTCAAATTGACATTGATCGCCAAAACTAATGAAGCGCGGGGTATTGCCAATGCGTGATGAGATGTCGACATCTTTAATGGCGACCTTTTTTAAGGGTTCATTGGATGACTCAGTGACAAATTCACTTTCTGGAAAAAAGCAGAGCTGACCGCCTTCCTGATAATGTAGCTTAGCGGGAAGCCGTGATGAGCTTTGCCCTAGGTACAAATAGCCGGAAATCTCCATTGTTAGCAACCAGGCTTCGTCAGCATTTAAATTCCCACTTCGATATCAAAGACTTCACCAAACTCTTCACCCATTGCGGTCAATTGATTTTGTTGATCCGCGACGAAATTATCGAGAGATTGATTTGTCAGCAGTGTTAGTTGGCTTGCGCGGTAGCGCGCAGTACGGATCATCGACCAGGGGATGAGTAAGCCTAGTGAGCAGATAATGGCAATCGTATTGCTGAGGTATAGATACAACATATAGCTAACGCTCAATGTACTTGAGAAAGTCATCTCTTCGATCTGGGTATGATTGAATATCAAGTTTTGGCGCTTGGTTTGAAGGTAGGCAAAGATCCATAAATAAACAGTAAAGAATACCAGCTGAATTAAAATGAGGTTTGAAAAAGACGGTGCTGTTTCTTCACTTGTAAAATTCATAAGGTCTAGCTGGGATAAAGTCCAAAGTACAATAGATATCGCTAAGATAAAAACACCGGAGGCCTTTAAATACATAAGATAGAAGCTTTTTGCGCCAGCGCCATAGCTGAATGGTGAGGTGCCATAGCGAGCGTTATTTACAAGGAAAATAGCTTTTAAGTATTGCCAGAAGGGAAAGCCCAAGATAAACAATGGGAACAAAGCAGCAAGCCCCCAAGGCATATTAAACTCTTCCTCAATATCTATTTTTGCTTCTTCTCCTACGGCAGGTATCTCTGTCGTTTCATCAGCTGGCATC
>NZ_LWEY01000542.1:0-596 GCF_001634935.1 Oleiphilus sp. HI0043
GGTGCAACAGCCTCTGACAGTGCTGATGGCGACATTACTGCCAGTATCACGCGAACAGGCGATGTAGATACCAATATAATTGGCACTTACCTAATTTCTTATGACGTAAGTGATGCTGCGGGTAACGCTGCAACAACAGTCTCACGCACAGTGAATGTAACAGACGGCATCGCACCAACAATCACTCTTCTGGGCAACACGATTGTCAATCATGAACAGAGCACCTCTTACACAGATGCAGGCGCAACAGCTGACGATAACCTTGACGGTGATGTCACCACCAATATCGTACTTAGTGGAGCTGTTGATGTTAATACTCCCGGAACCTACGTGCTCAGCTATGACGTCAATGATGCCGCGGGGAATGCTGCAACGACCGTTACTAGAACAGTCATCATTGCCGATACAACTATTCCAGTCATTACGCTAACAGGCAATGCAGCTGAAACAGTTGAACAAGGAACGAGCTATACCGACGCTGGTGCAACAGCCAACGACAACGTGGATGGCAACCTAACTTCCAGCATCGTCATAAGCGGTGATACCATCGATGCAAATATTGCAGGCATATACACGATAAGATACGACGTCAGTGA
>NZ_LWEY01000543.1:0-1544 GCF_001634935.1 Oleiphilus sp. HI0043
AAAAATTAGGATAAGATTGCTCGCTAGTTTGATAAGCTAGGAAACCATTATTTAAGGTATGGATAAGGGAAGACGAGAATGAATTTAAAGAAATGCATTGGGGGGAGTATATGTTTACTTGCTCTAAGCAGTATCGCTTTTGCAGAAGATAAACCTAAATATTATGCCGGGCTGGATGCCCACTACCTGATAAATACTATTGGTAATGAACAAAGTGGCGAAGCGGAGTTCGATATCTCTGGAGCTGGTCTGAGAGCGGGATTATATTTGGAGCCTCAAGTAGGGCTTGAAGTTTATGCCGCACAAGGTGTCACTGAGGGAGACGATATTGGTATTGATATGAGTCTCGTATCTTCGGTTGGGATATTGGGTCGTTTCGAGTCTCCAGAGGCTGAGAACGGTGGGAAATTGTTTATCTTGCTTGGCTATGGCATGTCTGAACTGGAAATGACCCGCAGCGCCTCCAGCCCCGTAGATAGAGAGTTGTATCATGGCGTTGTCTACGGTGGTGGTGCTGAATTTCGTTTGGGTTCGAGTGAGACCTTTATCAATATTCAGGGCCTTCGTTATTATGATGAGGATCACCTCTCTCTGGATGGTGTGAGCTTGGGCTTACGCCAAAGTTTCTAGTTAAAAAGGACTTAATATGTGTTCAGTAAAAAAGATGACACGGGCTGTTTTACTTTTAGTTAGCTTTGTCTTAACAGCTTGTGGTGTGGGTAATGAGCAAACTTATATTCAAGCCGTTGAAGTCAACACTAAGAATTTGACCTCTATTTCTATTGTTTCCTCGAATGATCGCGTGCGTGAAGGGGAGACCGAGACATTCACAGCCTTGGGAAATGTTGATGGCGGTGCCAGCCAGATTGATATTCAAGTTCGGTAAGCTGGTCGAGTTCAGACTCTTCGATTATATCGGTGAATAGTAATGGTGTGGCGACAGGTAAATCTAACGGTACGGCGGATGTAATAGCACGGCTTGCCGACCTTTCGGCGACTAAGGCATTGCGCTCTTCCGATGCACCCTTGGTCTCGATAGCCGTCAGTAATCAACCTGCGAGCCTTCCAGTATGTCAAACATCCTCGCAACAACTGCTTGCAAGGGGAACATATAGTGACGGTGATGAGGCAGACATTTCGGATAAAGTAAGCTGGAGTGTCAGTGATAGCTCGGTTATTTATGTTGGTGATGTAGCGCTGTCTGATGGCTCGAGAGAAGATAAAGGAGTCCTCTCTGGTTTGTCTATTGATGATGCGCAAATCATAGCAAGCCAGGATGATATTGATAGTGAAGGGGTGACAGTTTCAGTCGTGGCGGGAGGTCTGACTAGTATTTCCGTCAGCTCTGCTGATGAAATGCTCTATGCGGAAGAAAGTAGTCAATTTTCAGCGCTGGGTGATTATGGCTCAGACCCCGTTGATATAACTGAAAACGTCCAATGGGGGTCTTCTGATATAACAATTCTGGCATTCTCTGATACCGACACTGGCTTGGCTGAACTACTGCTTGAAGGGTCTAGCAATGTGAGTGCTACTTGTGACCC
>NZ_LWEY01000544.1:0-831 GCF_001634935.1 Oleiphilus sp. HI0043
TATGTCAGGAGTGCTGCCGAAAATTCGTAAGCATGAAAGCCTTTGATTGGTGCGAACTCGGTAATATCGAAACCGATGATTTCGCATTGTTTTGCGACTGACTCAAATAAGGACAATGTTTGATACCAGCCAAGCCCACCTGGCACGGGCGTGCCTGTTGAGGGAAATACGGAAGGGTCCATGCCATCAATGTCTAGCGTAAAGAACACTTTGCTCGGGAAGTTATCAGGCAAATCTATTTTTTGGATATTTTGGGGCACTAAAATGTCCGCATCGATATGACGTACACCGTGTGCTTTGCGAGTCCGCATTTCTTCTTCGCAGTACGCGCGAATACCCAGCTGAAATAAAGGGACACCCAAATCAACGATGCGTTTCATTACGGAGGCGTGGCTATACGGGTTGCCTTCGTACGCTTCGCGCAAGTCGGCATGGGCATCGATTTGCACCACACCAAAGTCATCTATGCCAGCATCCAGAAGCCCTTTAATAATGCCATAGGTCACCGTATGTTCGCCGCCTAAGCCNATAGGGAAACCACCGCGCTCAATTATATTTGTTGTGGCAAGTGCGATGTTTGCAATGACTTGCTCTGCACTTCCTGCCATGTCGACAGGAGGGTGAGTATAAATACCTTTCGTACTAGGATTACTTGTACCGTCCCAAGTTTCAAGCTGCCAGGAAGCTTCTAAAATAGCCGCTGGACCTAAGCCTGTGCCGCCGCCGTAAGAAACAGACTCCTCATAGGGTATGGGCAAAATATGAAAAAAGGCGTCTTCAGGTTTAGGGTGTTTAAACTCTGAACCTAAAAAAATGGGATAGCCAGGCGCT
>NZ_LWEY01000545.1:0-15297 GCF_001634935.1 Oleiphilus sp. HI0043
CAACACAGAGCACCGGCATAGTCGAATTAACTTTGTTACCCCAGAGCAAAGGCACTTAGGTCTGGATGAAGAAATATTATCGAAGAGGGATGAGCTTTATCGCAAGATGAAAAGAAAGAACCAAATAAGGTGGTCAAAAGCTACGCGGAACTGGGAGAAAGTGGGTGACGTTAAGTTGAACCCGGAGAAGGAAAAACAAGCAGCTTAAATGCTCAGGCGACAACTACCTTGAAAAACGCCGTTATCGCAAACGGTGATCGAGTAATCGCAACGACTGATCACCATCAATCACAAACTCCTTCCATGCATTGAAACTCAATTTGTCGAGCACGTTATTCTTAGCGCTTTTAAGCCGAGAGTACGATGCCAAACAAGAGATTAGCAATGCGACACATTAAAGATATTCTCCGCCTCAAACTCGAGGCAAAACTGAGTCATCGAAATATTGCCCGCAGCTTAGGAATCGGCGTAGGCACTGTTTCCACTTATGGAAAAAGAGCGGTTGATGTTGGGCTAACCTGGCCACTTCCAATAGAGATGACTGACAATGAACTAGAACGTTTATTATTCCCCGACGCCAAGATCAATACGCGCCATGGTCGGGTTATGCCTGATTGCGCTGCCATTCACCAAGAACTCAAGCGCAAAGGCGTTACCAAGCAATTGTTGTGGGAGGAATATAAGCAAATACATGGCGACGCGGGCTATCAGTATTCGCAATATTGCGGCTACTATCGTGAATGGCGTTCTAAGCAAAAGCGCTCCATGCGCCAGATTCACCTTGCCGGTGAAAAAATGTTTGTGGATTACAGCGGGGCCACGGTACCTATCGTTAACCCGGATACTGGCGAGATCCGTTCAGCTGAGATCTTTGTAGCCATACTTGGCGCGAGTAACTACACCTTCGCAATGGCGTCATGGACGCAACGCAAAGCCGACTGGATTAACGCACATGTGAAAGCCTTTGAGTTCTTTGGCGGCGTACCGGAGATCGTTGTGCCTGACCAGTTACGCAGTGCTGTCAGCAAGCCAGCTCGTTATGACCCCGGTATCAATGTGAGCTACCAGCACATGGCATCACATTATAAAACGGCGATCATTCCCGCTAGGCCACTCAAGCCCAAGGATAAAGCAAAAGCAGAAAACGCGGTATTGATCGTGCAGCGCTGGATACTGGCTCGACTACGACATCAAACCTTCTTCACGCTGGCAGATCTAAATCAGACTATTAAGGTCTTGCTAGATGACCTTAACCGCCGTGCCTTTAAGAAACTACCGGGTTCCCGCTTAAGTCAATTTGAAGCCTTGGATAAGCCAGCGCTTAAATCGCTTCCCGCGAAGCATTATGAGTATGTCGAGTTCAAACTTGCACGCGTTAATATCGACTACCACATAGAGTTCGACAAGCATTATTACTCAGTACCTCATCATCTGGTGAAGTCTCAAGTAGAAGCCCAAGCAAGCCAAGATAGCGTTGCTATTTTCTTCAAAGGAAAACAGGTTGCACGACATGCTAGGAGCTTGCGCCAAGGGGGTTTTACCACCAATGCTCACCACATGCCTGAGCCCCATCGAAAGCACCAAGCCTGGACGCCGGAGAGACTGATCTCTTGGGGCGCTCGAATCGGGCCTGCAACGCAATCCATCGTACTAAACCTACTCGAACAAAAGAAGGTACCCGAACAAGCTTATCGAGTCTGCTTGGGTTTACTGAATCTGGCAAAACAATACACACCAGAAAGATTAGAAGCCGCTTGCTTACGGGCTCAGCATATCAATGCCCGACGACTGGCAAATATTAAGTCCATATTAGAAAGCAATATGGATCAACTGCCACTTCCATTATCACCTCAGACTTCGCCATCACCTCAAACAGAGACTCATCGTAACGTGCGCGGCGCTGATTACTACCACTAAAAACCCACCCCAAAACCAATAGGAAAAAACATGTTAGAAACACAAAGCTTACAGCAACTTCGACAGCTCAAGTTAACCGGTTTAGCCGAAGCACTAGAGATGCAGTTTAATCAACCCAATACCTATGAAGAGCTTAGCTTCGCCGAACGAATTAACCTAGCAGTACAACAAGAAGTGACTTACCGGCACGACAAACGCTTACAACGATTGCTCAAGGCTGCTCGCTTCAAGGTCACCGCTAGAATGGAAGATATCGACTACAGCCACCCACGTGGCTTAAAGCAAAGTACAGTCGCGGGCTTGCAAAGCAATACCTGGATAAGCAAAGGGCAAAATCTGGTAATGACGGGACCAACAGGCTGCGGAAAAACCTATCTTGCTTGTGCATTAGGACATCATGCCTGTCTGCACGGTTATCAAGTACGATACTTCAGAGCCTCGCGGTTGTTCGAGCAGCTGACCATCTCACACGGCGATGGTAGCTACCTAAGACTCTTAAACCAAATAGCCAAGGCTGATGTTCTAATTATCGATGACTGGGGCTTGGAGGCTTTAACACAGCCTCAAAAAAATGATCTACTCGAAATTATGGAAGATCGCCACAACAGTAAATCGACCATAGTGACTAGCCAATTACCGATGACGAAGTGGCATAAATTTATCGACGATCCGACCTTGGCTGACGCCATATTAGACCGGCTACTGCATAACGCTCACAAACTTAACTTAAAAGGAGAATCGATGAGAAAAGTACTAACTTCGTTGACTGAAGATGATCACTTGAAGTAAAAAGACAACTCACGATGCATGGATGGGAAACAAGTGATCACGTTCAGCGCAACGGCTGATCAGTTTTAGCGGAATACGCACAGGGTAGGGATTTTCCGTGGAAGCCAATAAACTTAGTGTGTTAGTCTTCTTAGACAGGGCCGATAATGCTTTGTCTGTATCTTCGTACTACAAGGGAAAATACAGACATGAGTAAAGCTGAAGCTTTATCCAAGAAAGAAATTCGACACGCTCTTGCGGTCGCAAATCTGATGACTCACAAAGAGGGTAAGCGCTGCGCTCTGGTTCTCTCTCATGCTGCTATGCGAGTCAGTGAAATCGCATTAATCGAAACTGGATCTCTTTTAAACTCTACAGGTGAATTAAGAAAAGAAATTCATCTTCCTGCCAAGATCTGTAAGCGCCTTAAGCCACGAACTATTTGGCTTACTAATCCAGTAAGTCGCGAAATAATCCAGGATTGGATTGAGTATCGCCTTAAGAAAAAGTGGGGAACAGTCATTGGTAGCGCTCAATACCAGGGATTAAATCCAAACAGCAGATTCTTATATAACAATCGGGGTAGACGTTATGCCATGACAGAGAAAAAGCGGGTTATGTATGATGGCTCCATTAAATCCTATAGGGCGTGTGATTCGCTGGAGCACTTGATTAGAGCTATTTACACGAAGGCAGGTTTTCATAATGCGTCTTCTCACACAGGGCGAAAATCGCTTATCACTAACGCGATTATTGATAAAGGAATAAGCCTTAAACAGGCTGCACGAATACTTGGTCATAGCAACCACGAGCAGGTATTGTTTTATGTCACGATCAGTAAAAAGCGACTTTCTGAAATGTATGAAGAAGCTCTTTAGTTGGTTTTGAATGCGTGCTGAAGAAATAATTTATAAGTAGGTGATAGTCTATCTAGTGCCATAACTTGCCGTTGGTGGTGCAATTTAGCTTTGGCCTAATCGTCATGAATTAGGGTACTGCAAAACTAAGGCTTTGCTTCTAAAGCGGCCTTTTTTGATATAAAGTTTTTGCTATCGCAAATATTTCGAAAAGAGCAAAGTGGACACTTTCCTTATGTCCATTCAATGATTGAAAAGAGGTATTAGCAGTGTTTATAAGTTCGTATGGAAAACTGTGAGTAAATTTCTAGATCGGTATCTTTTCTACACTGCATGCTAACAATACAAAGCGGATATACTTGTTGAATGATTCTCATTTGTCACCGCCCCTATTTCATCCCTTCAGAAAAATTAGAGATTGATACCGGCATTTAATAGCTCCAGCGCTTGAGGACACTTTTTCATAACGTGCTTGAAAGATTCAGAAAATCCATTCCTTAGCAAACTAAAGCTTACTTTGTTACTTGGGTTATAGAACTTAATTTCACCCGATTCACTAGATGAGAATAGTGCAATCATATCCTGCCAATTCTTTTTAGACACTTCATCTGATTCTGTAAAGAGCGCACTAGAAAAAAATTGGCCGTTAAAAACTTGGGGGATGGGGCCAGAAAAAAAGCTGAGTGCATTGTTATTTGGTAGCTCAATCTTTTCGTCCCTATGGTTTTTTACATAGAACAATTCGATATTTTGTTCATATTCCACATCAGGTTTACTTAAATTATTTATGAGCGCCCAAGCCACGCTTTTGTTATCACTTAAAGGCATGCAATTAAACTCAAACAAGTATGAATCATGCTCTTGACCGTGCAAGTGCCAAGAGACCATTCTCTTGTTGCCTAGTTGGTCATAAGTTTTGGGCGTACGCGTATTCCAAGGATATATTAGGGTTCTATCATATCGATATTGAATGCGACTATCGTCATCCTGTGTCATCACAAACACTTCAGCAGTACCAGAATTTATATACTCGTCCGACTTTTTCCGAGCTTCTGATTTATTTTCATTTATCAAAATCAAGCTTGGATGTGATGCGTCACCTGAAATATTTGGCTGCTCTATTGCGGCAGCTAGAGAGCTTGCTAAAGCCCAACCCGTTGGCCAATTCTGAGACACAGGCTTTGAATTCTTGTCACGAAAGACAGCGCTTGCTTTGAATACTGTATGCCTCAAATTTGCCTCGTAGTTTTCATCTTTTTCTTGGAAAATTATTTTGGCAACCATGGATACAGAGTGCTGGATATTCTTTTTTATTTGAACATTTGAAACTACAGACTCTGTACCACCAAAATTGTGTATTTGATAACTGTCACTTAAACCAGAACTAGACGTAATAGTTTGCTGATATGTGCTAGGCGACTTTAACCGGCTTGTGTATGACGGAGTCATCTCATAGCCTTGTTCTGATTCTAATATGTTTGTATCAAATATAAGAGACACAATATAGTCAGCTTCTTCTTGACGGAAAACTCTTGTAAATCCATTTCTTTCTAAAGCTTCTTCTACTCCGCCGCTTAGCCCGATATAGTCAGTGGTAGCAATTTCTACAAATGATCCAACGTGAGCTTTCTTATCCCCATAAACAAGCATAAATTTACCTGGAGCAGGAATATAATTTTGTTTGTACGCGGTCTTAAACACTTCAATTGAATGAGTTAAAACGTCCGATTGGATTTCATTGACGTGTGTCGCGCATGAAATTACTAGCAGTAACGGAGCTAAAATAAGTGCTTTAAACAGTTGCATAACTTACTCTATAAATATGAGGTTAAATTCTGTTGGCAGATACTAATTGCTCTCAACATAAATGATTAATATTTTAAGCTCAAGATGAATAAGCACTCTTGACAATTATTCTTAAAAGCTGCCTTTAAAGCTTTTACAGCATTGTGCCCGCTTTTGCTCAACTTCACTAGTTATCGCAATTTAGAAACTGGCTAAATTATCCTGAAAGAAGTCAGCAGCCTTATGTCTCGTTTGCGGACATGATTGCTGCAAGTGTGCGTGCACTTCCTTCAATAACTTATTCCCCATACCTCTATAGAGAATTCCAATGGAATCCGTTAGTATCATAGAAAATGCTAATGCATGGAAAAATCTTCAGGGAAAAAATATGGCGGAAGAGCTGAAAAATATAGAAGAGCATAATCCATCTTTGATTTTGTACTCTAAAGAACACGGGACTGGTATACAAAATAACTGGCTATGAAATCCAACTACGATTTGGTTTAACTAGCTTGAACAATGAATGTTATTAATAAAAAAGGAAAACTATGAGAAATATTATAGCTGTTTTATCCATTGCTATTTTATCTGGTTGTGGGTCTTCTAATTCGACAGACCCTTCGGTAGAAGGGGCATTCTCTTCGATTGCAGGTGTGTATTCCTGGGATGACGAAGATGGTGATGAAGGTTACACCGAGATTAAGTCCAATGGGGAAATGGCGAAATACGATTATTATGGTGATAGCTTCGACCAAGGTGATAATTGCTACTACATTGAAACAGATCTTCAGTATTTAACTCATAATTCAGGTACTAGTTATACTATTAATTATGACGTAGACCTTTCAACTATTTCTGAAGAGGAAATAGCTGAATACCAGCCACAGAATGTAACGATTGAGAGGGTCTCAGGAGGTTTGCATGTGACAGGGACTTATTATAATGGTGAAGACTATGACTTAGTATTACCAATTACAGATTTGGTGAGTTCAGATTTTGCTCCTAACTGCGATGATTAGAGTCGAAAGCAGTCTAAGGGTATACGCATTCAGTTGGCTTTCTCATTCGAGCTTCTCTACTCAACTAAATTAGTACACCTTATATAAAGACGGAAAAACGGGTATATGGAAGAAATCGAGTTACTAGCTATTGATATTGAAACAACTGGTTTAGACCCGAGAGATCATCGTATATGTGAGTTTGGGGCAGTCAAATTTAATAGCCTTGGCGAAATTATTGATACCTTTTCAATTTTAGTTAATCCAGGTCGTTCAATTCCTTTTCCTGCATATAAGGTACATGGAATTAAAGCAGAAATGGTTGAGAATGCTCCAACTCCAAGAGAGGGTTGGGATCAGCTTTTGGAATGGGCAGGATCAATTAACCCCTTTGTTTCTCATAATGCGTCATTTGAATGTGGGTTTATACAAGCTCTCTATAAGAGCAATGAAGATAAGCCCAATTTCAAAATTTACGACACACTTAAACTTTCACGAAGGCAATTAAAAGATGAGAGCAGTTATAAGTTGGAAAAACTGATTCCATCTCTTGCTGGAAAAGGTCATAGAGCACTACCTGATGCAGAGGCATGTGCTGAACTATTCTTAAAAATTGCAAAGACTTACAAATCCAACAGGATACCCAAAACTAATGAGAAAGACTTTTGGGCTATTGATTATTTTGAAGAAAACAAGCCTTCTAATAAACAGCTCAGCTATATTGAATCTCTTGGTGGCGATCAGGGCTTACCAAAGACCAAAATGGAAGCTAGTGAATATATTGATGAGCTGAAAGGTTTAAAGGAATCTGCTGAAAGGGAAGCAAACCGACCTTTAAAAGAATCTTCTGGAAGCGGCATGGTAATGTTTGCAGCAATAATATTAACCATCGTTGTAGTAGCCTATTTTGTTGGCTAAACAAATAGAACGGAAAAGCTAACGCTATGTCTTCAATTACCAAAACAGAACAACTGTTAAGAAATGCTCTTTCCTATTGTGGTGGTCTCTATAAACTTGAAATGGAAGGCTTCTATCCAAGGGCAGGTTTAATAGATGAAAGTAATCTTGTTCGGTTGTATATCGAGGCATTAAAGAGACTTTCAGATAGTAAAGATAGAGAATGCAAACCCAAAGTCTATGCTTGGACAGAGTATCTAAATGGGAAAGGTAAAAGGTTTGATGCTGTCATAAAGATTAATGATGACCTAGTCATATTGGAAGCTAAGAGGATTAAGCAGGGAAAAAGGAATGGGGTTAACAATGCTGATGCTGCTCTTAAGTCTATATATAAAGACTCAGAAAGACTGTTTAAAACGGATGTATATCAACCTGTATTAAATGACTTGGGGAAGCGTAGTGTTTTCACTGGAGACATATATAGGGTTTTAATTTCAGCGATTTGGCTCTATAAAGATCCAAGCAAAAATATTCATATGGACTCTGCCAAAACTGAGTGGTTAAGAAAGGGAGCATTTTCTCCTGATTGGAGAAATGCGTATACGGCAGAGGTTAATAACATTGACCCTAAAATAAGCAAGAAGAGTGAATTGGGCTTGCTCTTGGCTATAGCAAAATAAACAACGGAAAAATAAGTTATACCTCGCCATAGACACTTGAGCATGAATTATAATGCAAAACGAAAAGACCTCTAACTTTATTAATAAAGCCAGATCTGTTCATGGCGAAAAATATGAGTATGAGGAGTCTGACTATATTAAGTCAGCAATAAAGCTAACTGTTACCTGCCCAGAGCATGGAAACTTCTCAATTACTCCCAATAATCATTTGAGAGGAAAAGGATGCGCTGAGTGTGGTAAAGGTAAATCTCGCTTAGCCAGACTAAAAACAGTTGATAAATTTCTGTCCAAAGCTAACGAAGTCCATGGAGTCAGATACAACTATTCTAAGATTAACTACAAAGATACTCATACAAAAGTAGAGATCATATGCAAAGATCACGGCGCTTTTTTACAGGCACCTCAAAAACATATGGCAGGACAGGGTTGTCCAAGCTGCGCTAGAAATTATTTATCTGAGTTATTTAACTCAGATATGAGTCAATTTGTTGAAAAAGCGAAAGCGGTGCACGCCGATAAGTTCGATTACTCTGAAGCCACATATGTTAACAGCAAAACGCCAATCCGAATTATCTGTCCTATACACGGTGTATTTGATCAAGATCCTACTACTCATCTGAACAGCAATGGCTGCCCACAATGTGGGAAACTAATGGCAGCAAAGAAGAAAACTAAAGATACTGAATGGTTTATTGAGCAAGCTACTCTAGTCCATGGTAACAACTATCAGTACGATCAGAGTCAATATAAATCCATAAAGACACCCTTAACTATTTGTTGCCCACTGCACGGTACTTTTGAACAAACTCCTGATAAGCACATTCAAGGTCAAGGTTGCCCTCAATGTAAGTGGGTCAAAATCAGTAAAGCCAATACCAGCACTACTAACGAGTTTATACATAAAGCACATTTAGTTCATGAGGATCGATATTCATACGATAAAGTCGATTACCGTTCAGCTAAAGATAACGTCATCATAACTTGTCATCTACATGGTGACTTTGAGCAGACACCTGACTCTCATTTAACAGGAGCAGGCTGTAAAGTTTGTGCAGGTATTCCTGATATTGACACCGCCGAGTTCATAAAAAGGGCCAGGGAGATACATGGCGATAAATACTCGTACGAGAATTCTGAATATAAATCAGCAAAAACCAATGTGCGAATAGCATGTCCAATACATGGTGAATATGGTCAAGCCCCAAACAACCATTTAACTGGTGCAGGGTGCCCATTATGCTCAAGAATTAAGAAGCATCTAATTTCAGTCATTGATTCAGAATTAAGAGATGATCCGATGAACTGTTACTACATTGAGTTTATTGGTACCACCAAACATTTTTGGAAAGTAGGAGTTTCAACGAATTCTATTTTTGAACGATATCGTTCTAGCAATCTTGAAAGAGACCAGTTGAAGATCGCTCATTACGAGGAACTGCCTACCACAGCATACAAAGCTTTGTTGTATGAAGTCTATTGGATGATTCATATGGAGAAATATAGTGGTCGTTCTCAGGGGTTCTTAGAATATTCTGGAGGTGGTACAGAAACCTTTACTACAGATATAAGCAATGGACTATCACTAGCTGACATGCTTAATATGGCGGTTGGAGAATGGGGGCATTTGAATAAATCCAACCTTCAAAACCTACCAATAACGTCCTGGCATATAAAGCAAAAATTGACTTAACAATTAACGAGACAAATAGTTAAACGGAAAACGGAAAACGGAAAAACGGAAAAAGGTAATTGCATGATTTCAAAGAAACTCATTAAGGGAGTGACTATATTTCTTATTTCTCTTTGTATGATCTCTTGCGGGATTAATAAAATAAAAATTGCGGACAAAGCTACAGGCCCAAAGGAGTTGTACGTTAACCTCTCAAGTGACCCTCTTCTTATTACAATAGAGCTAAAAACCATACTCGAATCTAAGGGATATAAAGTAGCTCTTAGTACTGAAGAGTCAGCTAAGGAAGTAACTATTCACGCAGACTCAAACACTGAAACTACATATAAAAATGTTAGTTCCTCGAATAATCGGTATGAGTTAATACTCGGCTATCAACCTATTCAAGATAGAATTAAGCTAATTGTGGCATCTGTAAGGGATCGAGAAAAGAACAAAATTCTAGGTACTTGGCGCTGGTCTTGGAGTCAAATGATCCCGGCTCCTACTATCGAAGGTGCGATTTACCTAGTCGAAGAAAACCTCTTGGCTAAAGTATTTGAATAATAGCTCTCCTTAGGCAGCAATTATCATTTAATCAAAAAAACGGAACAGTAAAAAAGATGCCTATAACCGAAGATGAGTACGAAATAATAACGGATGAGCTGGATTCTGGAGAGTTCTTCGATATTTGCATGGTTGCTAACCAGGCAAATACTTCTGGCCTATTTGATGAATTAGATAATATACACAGGCTGTCAAAATCCGCTCTCGACTACTCTTTTGAAGCTGGTACACACGATTCACTTGAAGAGCTTCATAGTGAAGTTCAGGAAGTCTTGAGTGGTGTTGAAGAGTCTTTAGAGGTGCTTGAAAAGATACGCAAAGTCTTAAACAAGGCTGATGAAACTCTTTCTGAAAAACTATACAGCGACTAACTAAACACCGGAAAAACGGAAAAACGGAAAAATCAAAATGGGAGTTTGCAATAATTGCAAACTATTACTCAAGAGAACGGAAAAACAAAGATCTGAAACTTTAATCGAAGCCGCAAAAGCAGAAGCTAATTCTCTTGTAGTTGTTGCTGATAAGCGTCTAGGTGAAGCGGAAGACGAACTGAAAACGCTCCGTGTCCAGGTAAGCCAATTAACGGTTGATGAGGCGAAAAGGCAGATAGAGAAAGAGCAGTTTAAGCAGGCTCAAGATTCATTGAATTCAGTGCAGAGTGATTTAGCGGATCAAAAAACACAGTCTGTTAAATTAACGGCAGAAGTAGCCGGTTATGAAAAAGATGTGGCAAGACTAACTCAGGATTTAGCGGATACGAAAGTACAGTTGGATAAGGCCAGCAGTGCTCAAGTTATGCTTATTGAAGCTCAAAAACAACTCGCTCAATTAGAGCGTGATTTATCGCAGTCAGAGCGTGAAAAAGATTCGTTGTCTCATGCTCTTGCAGCGACATCAGGTAAAAAATAGGAGGGAGCAATGGTAAGCGAAAAAGCTATTGATCGGACTTCTCCAGAATCTACAAACGACTAATGTTTGCAATTATTGCAAAGCGCCTAAAACGATAATAGGGAGTAGGTTTGCATGTCTTCGGATTCAATGTGGAAATATTCAAGGCACATCGAAAGCGATATTCAGGATGTAATCTTACTTGTTTTAGATACTTATGGTGAAGAGGCTGTGCAGGAACTTATGCGTCTTTACAGAGAGTTATCTGTAACAAGCATAAATAGCTTTATAAATCAAAATGCAGAAGTAATATCTGAATTTGTTGGTAAAACCAGAAGCCAAAGGCCTGCCTTCATACGAAAAATTGTAAAGAAAAAAGGTGATGTCGAGCTACAGGATATATTAGAGCTTTTCGCTTGTATTATAGCTGCCATGCAAAAAACATCTGAATTGATGGATATTAGAGATAGGTTCTCAGAGGTTTTTTCTCCAGGGGCATCGTATAGACAGGCTGCATCTCAAGGGGTTTTAGCTACCCGCGCTATCTTAAGGTCGCTTTCTTCTACTTCTGATTTGTCGGAAGATGTATTGGATACACCAGGTATAGCACACATCGTTTTCAATCAGAGAGCGGATTAATAATGACGCTTTCTATATTATTTCATTCATAAGAGCGAGGGATACATGCAACAGTTTAACGTGCGAGAGTTGGTTGATGATGTAAAGGCGAAAGATACTTTTAACCAGGTTCAACTAGAGGCTATCAGTGTAAGCGCTCTTGGTTCCGATGTTATGTTTGAGTCAGATAAAGATAAGCTTGTTGATGTTGTTAATACGGCAATCGCAAATTCATTTCATAATGGAGCCTCAAGGGTTACAGTCCAGGCAAACGATAGCTATGGAAAGTATTTGTATATAGATGATAATGGTCGTGGTCTAAATCTATGGGAGTTAAAAGAAATATATAGCGGGGCTACATCAAGAACGTTTGGTGCAATGCTTCTTAAGTCAAAATGTGATGCGCTCGGAGTTCGTGTTGAATATTCAACTGCTCAAGGCTTAGGCTTTGGCACAGTGCTATATGTTTAGAATTTTAGTGCAGATAATATCCTTATATATCAATGACCTATGCGCATAATGTTGATTATGTTAAATGATATCCTCTACATACGTTAAATTTAGTAGTGAAAGCTAAACTTAATGGAACAAGCTTGTAGGTTAAGAAGGCGGATGTAAATGACGGAAGATAAAGATCGATTGCGACACTTGTTGACTATTGCTGATAAAGAAGCGAAATATTTACAGTCTACTTTTAATCGTTTGAGTTCTGAAACTATCAATGAGAAATGGGTTGTTGAGCTGGAAGATAATTTGGAGTTGGCTGAACGTGTAGATGCTTTTATCGGCTCCCCAACAATATAGGGAGCAGATTTTACATTTTTGTCCATAACGTGCTGTTATATAAAGAAAATATCTCTAGGTTTTTATAGCTTGATAGATCTAATTTTATCCATATCAAAACGAGCATCATTAGATGCCTTCCTTCTGAAATCGTATTCGCCACGTAAATTAACGTGCTTCCATGTTATCACTGAGCCCTGACTTATTGATTCAATGAGATCTCTTCTATCGTCAGGGTCTGACGTGTCAGCTACAAGGTCGGATAAATATAAATAGTTCCAGAGTATGATTGAGTTCTGGAGAAGCAGCTTGCACGCCGTAGCAACTTCCTGGTCTGCTAGAACACCTTCTTGAAAGGCTTGGTCGTTGTCAAAGAATACCGCTCGAGAGAATCTATTCGAAAGCTCGACTCTATTGAGTTGCTTTTGTATTTGTTGTCTTAGATCTTCGTCATCGAAATAAGTCAGAATGAACTGTGATTTAATAACCCTTCCAAACTCTTTAAGTGCTCGATACAAGGGGTGCTCCTTAGAGTATGAGCTTAATCGTTTAAACAGCTGTGAGGCAGTAGCTTGCTTCATCTTAATCGTTGCAATAAATCTTAAGATATCATCCCAGTGATCAAGTATTTGATTTTTGCTGACAGGACGACTTGGAAGTAGACGATATCCTTTGTCGTAAAAAGTTTTTCGCGCAGAAAAGCTATATATTTGCTGGTTCCCGATGTTGGCAAGTCTTGGTGCAAACGCTATCCCTAGAAAGTGCGACACAGCGAATATCTGCTCTGTATAACCATGTGTATCGGTTGAATGTACTTGCCTAAGATCCGTCACTTCATTTTGGAGTAAACCATCAATGACGTATGGTGCCTCACGATCGGAAGCGCTGAAGACAGAGTTGTGGAATAACGACTGCTTTTCATCAATGAATGTATAAATTGTGACGCCCTTGTCTTTGCCGAAATATTTGTAGGAATGATTCGCGTGCAAGCAATCTACATCGACGTTTACCTTTCTACCATCACTCGATGAGTGGAGAACTTCCGGATCCTTTAGATAAGCACTGGATAATTTTAAATTGTGGATTGCATCTACGATGCGGTTATTAGCTTTTCTAATATTTTCTAAACTGAAAAACCAGTTAACTGTGTTGTGCAGCGTGTGCTCCTGTATACCAGCGGAAATACTCGCGAGTTTGCCTAAGCCAATATTACAGCCCTTTGCAAGAATACCAGCCATTAGAGTTTCTTCCTTTGGTTTCATCTTTACATTTTTAGGGCTCAGGTGCTTAAAGTCAGCAGTGAACTGGCATACCTGGTTTACTTCTTTAAGTAGTTGGAGAATTGGAATATATCCATCCTGGGATAGGGCATCCGCAATAAATGATTCCTCTTGAAAGTCAGTTTTTGGCGTGCTCACTCTAGATACTCGGCCATCTTTAAAAGTGAGGGAGGTATTTATCCCGTCGGCTAAGTGCTTATTAACAACCTTGTATTTCTCGTGAAGGCCCAATTTTAAGCCCGCTAAATATGCTTCTCCGTCTATGTACTCAAGTAGATTGCACTCGCGCAAGATCTGGTATTTTCGAGCCTCCCAATATTCTTTATCAATCATGTAGTCCTGAATGCTGCGGAAGCGATATGAGTAGGCTAAATTTAAGTCCCCGGATTTGATTGCTTTAGAGATATAGATAAACAGCAGGCACTTATACAGAGGGATTGAAAAGTCATTACGCTCAACATTAGCTCGATCTTGCTTTGACAGAAACTTAATAGGTGGAGATTTGCCGACATTGCCCTCTGACTCTTGAAAGTGATCTACTGCTTCTAATAAATCCTTTGCCTTGGAGGTACTATCAAAATTGAGAGCACGTACGATAGGGGTCGCTTTAAGTTGAAGTCTTAAAGAAAGCGATTCGAGCAGTTGATAGTACGTATGATTTTTACTTTCTTTTCTCAGCTGATTATCCAGATCTTCTAACAAACTATAATCAATTTCGTCGTTCTTTTGGTAATCAAAAACCAGCTCTTCTATCTTGTGATATTTTTCGTTGGGCGTTGCAGATACGCTTTCAACAATTGAGATAATTTCTTTTGCTAGCTTTGAAATAGATTTATGAGATTTGCTTAACTCGTGAATTGCCTTGTCTCGTTCTTCTTTGACAGATCGTTCGTGCTCAGCTTGTTTGCTTGAAGCTTTGTGCAACGTTGATGTCACCGACTTCATCAAAGCGTCTACTAGACTATCTTGCCGAGCGAAGTAGTGATGCTTAACAAACCCCAGCAGGTGAAGATAAATATTTTCTTTATCTGTAAATTGCGTCAGTTGTTGAATATCGGCTTTGCGTACCCATTCAGCATAATACCTAGTCGCCTTGTCATTTATATTTAATTCGTCATAAACATCTGCAAGCTGATCAAACATA
This sequence comes from Oleiphilus sp. HI0043, assembly GCF_001634935.1. Classification (NCBI taxonomy): domain Bacteria; kingdom Pseudomonadati; phylum Pseudomonadota; class Gammaproteobacteria; order Oceanospirillales; family Oleiphilaceae; genus Oleiphilus; species Oleiphilus sp. HI0043. The sequence goes on from NZ_LWEY01000545.1 coordinate 14,852, forward strand.
TCTTTGAAAACGATCATGTTATTCACGTTTTGCTTAATATCTTTTGGCCGCATGGACTGATCAATGTTCTTATATGATGCTAGCGGGGTAGTTGTTCTGCTTCCGGCAGTTATGGGAGTTAATAGGGAGTCCAGTAATTCTGAATGAGCCGGTTTAATCGCCCTGCGAAGATTAGAAATTTGATTCTTCTCTGACTCGTTGAAAGCATCCGTGATTATTGTGTTTAATTCCGGCGTTTTTCAAGGTAGTTGTCGCCTGAGCATTTAAGCTGCTTGTTTTTCCTTCTCCGGGTTCAACTTAACGTCACCCACTTTCTCCCAGTTCCGCGTAGCTTTTGACCACCTTATTTGGTTCTTTCTTTTCATCTTGCGATAAAGCTCATCCCTCTTCGATAATATTTCTTCATCCAGACCTAAGTGCCTTTGCTCTGGGGTAACAAAGTTAAT
>NZ_LWEY01000546.1:0-667 GCF_001634935.1 Oleiphilus sp. HI0043
AAAGACTTCAATATAGGCCTTGCGTGCACGCGCCCTCAAATTCCCAACTTTGATATGCAGTCTACCGCGCTCATCGTTGACCATGGCGATGAGAGTAACGAATTACATCAAGCTTATTCTTATCAGCAACTCGATAAGGCATCCAACCAATGTGCTGCACGGTTAAGTGAATTGGGCTTGATAAAGGGTGACAGGGTCATGCTTTGGCTACCGAATGTTATCGAGTTCCCGATTGCCTTTTATGGCACAGTTAAGCTTGGCGGTATTGCGGTGCCCAGCTCTATTCTGCTTAGCGGCGACGAGATTGATTACCTGGCGAAGGACTCTGGTGCCAAAGTGCTGATCACCACCGCTGCGCTGGCCGAGAAGCTACACCTGGATACACTAGAAGAGTCAGAGTTGGCTCATGTTTTGATTATCGACGAACTCGCCGAGACCGCCAGCACAAGTAGCAAGATTAAGTTTCAAAGCTTTGCAAACTTACTAGCAAGTTCATCCGATGACGAAATCGCAGTCAATACCTGCTATAACGACCCGGCCTACTTAGTCTACACCTCTGGCACCACGGGTTATCCAAAAGGCGTATTGCATGCTCACAGGGCTTTGCTGGGTCGCTTACCCGCGGCCTACCATTGGTTTGATTACCAAAGCGATAAAACTGACCGCA
>NZ_LWEY01000547.1:0-763 GCF_001634935.1 Oleiphilus sp. HI0043
ACTTCAAGGGGCTACCGGTGAAGAGTATTGGTTAACCTTGAGGAATTTTTACGTGATTACTCGCTATAACCATAGTCATTTATATGCGATGGCAGTTTACCAGCTTTCCGAGGCTCTAAAGCTAGGAATGAACTAAGGTGTTGAGTAGTTTGCGTTGCATTCTCTTGTGTTGCCTGGCCCTGCTTTTGCTGGCTTGTAGTAGTTCTCGCTACAGCATGAAGCATGATGTCGGGCCTACTGGAGAGTTCGATGTATCCAAGGTGCCAGATGCAATCCCTAAATGGGAGCCAATCAGCCCAAAAGGCAATTACTCTCCTTATACTGTGCGAGGAAAGGAGTATCACCTGCTCGATTCGATTAAGGAGTATCGCGAGGAGGGGATTGGCTCTTGGTACGGCTTGAAGTTTCATGGTGAGCTGACTTCAAATGGTGAGATTTATAATATGTATGCCATGTCGGCAGCGCATAAGACCTTGCCTCTTCCTGCCTATTTGAAGGTGACAAATCTCGAAAATCAAAGGTCGGTTGTGGTTAGAGTTAATGACCGTGGGCCATTTCATGAAGGTAGAATATTAGATCTATCTTATGCCGCAGCCAAGAAGCTGGATTACCACAACAAAGGAACTGCCAGGCTTTTACTAGAATCAATCGTTGTACCAAAACCAACAGTGAGTGGTGAGGAGGCTTCGGGGGTAAAAGAAAGCAAAGACCGCTTAGCCTATTTTGTTCAAGTGGCGGCGCTATCTAATCAGGCTTCGGCTAA
>NZ_LWEY01000548.1:0-859 GCF_001634935.1 Oleiphilus sp. HI0043
ATGGGCAGGTGTACTTTAAATAGTGTCGATAAATAATTATGGCCAAGTGAGCGCGATGCCATGTCCATGCTTGGTGTTACTTTAGATAGGCTGGACTCTACGGACCCTGAAGAGACAGCTAAGAAGCGAACAGAATAGGAAAATACAATTGCGAAAGCCGTACCGCTCAAAATCAATCCTGTTGAGAAATCAAAGTGCTCTCTCATAAGACCGTCAAGGGTATTATCGAAGGCAGCAAAGGGAATGATAATTCCGATCGCAAGCACCGCGCCTGGTATGGCGTAGCCTAGGCTAGAGAAGTTGACCAGGTGCTGAGTGAGCTTATTGGAATTTAGTCGTTTGCTGTAAGTAAGTACGATGCCTAAAACCAGTGTGGCAAAGGCGGCAATACTGGCTAAAACAAAACTGTTTAGTGCGTACTCTATAAAATTGCTGTGCCAGGATATTTCAAAGTATTTGACTGCATAAATCGTTAGAAGTGAGAAGGGAAACAGAAACCCTAACAATACCGGTAAGAAGGCGACTGCGAATGCCAGATAAGCCCTTATTCCATATAGCTTATGGCTTGGAATGGTTGAGCCTTGGTTGCGCGACTGGTATTGCTTTTGTCTGCGTCGAGAGTAGCGTTCAGAGCTAATAAGAATAACCACGACAGCCATCATTAGTAAGGCTATCTGTGCTGCACCACCCAAGTTGCCCATGTTCAACCACGTGTCGTAAAGACCCGCTGTTAAGGTTTGGACGGCGAAATAATCTACCGTTCCAAAGTCGTTAAGTGTCTCCATTAGTACTAAAGACAGGCCAACCGCAATAGCGGGCCGTGCAATGGGTAAGGATACTCGATAAAAGAACTGGAAGG
>NZ_LWEY01000549.1:0-1114 GCF_001634935.1 Oleiphilus sp. HI0043
GCCAATGCAGTTTGCCCGAATAGAAACATAACTAAGATCAATGGAGCGCTAATTAAGTATTTCATAAATATTCCTCTTTAAATTATTGTCGTTTTAGTCAATTGAGTCGTGAGAAGTTCTCGGTCTTTGATTCGTCATTTCGCTCTCTATTTCACTCTCCATGTCACTAGACATTTTCTCGTGTTCATGTAGATGGTTGTCGGTGCTAAAGCCGAAATCATCTGGGTGGGAGGTGTGCGAGTATCCATGCAATTGCTGCAACAGCAGCAAAACACCAAGCGATATTAGAAAAACATTCGCTGCATTACTGAAGTTTTTAAATGACTTGGTTTTGCGCCAAATAGCCAATAAACCAAGCATGACAGTCAATGCGGCAATTTGACCAAGTTCTACACCTAAGTTGAACGAAAGAATTTTAAGCACTAACCCTTCTTCAGATAACGGGAGCATTTGTAGGCGGGTTGAAAGACCAAAGCCATGAATCAAACCAAAAACGAAGACAATCAAAAGCAGATTCGGAGAAGCGATGTTTAAATACTTCTTAAACCCACCCAGATTATCAAAACCTTTGTATATGACGGTCAACGCAATGACTGCATCTACAAGATAGTAATTTGCTTGGATCTGATAAAGCGTTGCAAAAAGCAGCGTGATCGAATGACCAATTGTAAAAGCAGTGACAAACTTAACAATGTCATTAAATCGAGTCAGAAAGAAAACAACCCCAAAAAGAAAGAGTAAATGGTCATAACCGGTGACCATGTGGCTTGCGCCTAACTCAATAAAATCCCAGTTAGTTGCTTCTAAGGCTTTTGCCTTATCTGCTTCGGACATGCCATGCCCGAAAACGACGCTACAGATAAAATAGAAACCAACGGCGATGGGCCATCGGCATTTTTTAAATACGGATAACATTATTTACCTCAATAATAAGTTCTAGCTTACGCTAGTAAAATTTTATGTTTTAAACGAGAGAGGGAAATAATTTTGGCGGTGCTCTAGCCTTAACATTAGAGCGAAAATGGAAGCTGCGATATGCAAAGGACTTGTCAAAATAGAACTGAGTGACGTTTTTCTGTTCATCGCACGAAAAACTAGTGACTAAGACTGCTTG
>NZ_LWEY01000550.1:0-925 GCF_001634935.1 Oleiphilus sp. HI0043
CGAAATATCGTTTCTTTATAAAGTCCATATAAACTATAGTTAAAAACAATACCGCGCCTAAGATGCTGCTCTATATTGGCTTGCATCGAAAAGAACTCTGAGTCATAGGTGGCATCATTGTCTGCAAGGTTTTGTATCTCTGGAACACCCTGCTCTTTATTAGAGTATTGCGTAGTTAAACTAAATCGATACGCCTCATTAACCTGCTCGTTAAATGATGCCAGAAGTGATGTATGTACAACATCATTGTTGTTCTTATTTTGATCATAATCGTCGGCGTAATAATCGGGCGTATCGTTTGTATTGATGACTGTATAGTCATTGTCAGCACTAAAGTGCTCAGCAGAAAAAAGATAATTAAGGGTATCCAGACTCCCTTTATACGATGCTGCAGCACGTTTGATGCCTTCTGAACCAAGACTTGAACTAAGTAAGCCACCGGCTTTTCGTGCACCACCGCTAGTCTTGATATTAATTGCCCCACCAATCCCGGCTTGCTCTAAATATATCGGGACATTACCCCGGTATATTTCTACCTGTTCAACCGCACCAAGTAAGAACTGGCTCAAGTCGACAGCCCCCTGGTAGGAGCCATTCAGCAATACACCATCCAAGTACACGTTTACTTGTTTACTAGATGAGCCGCGAACACTAACAGAACTGAAACTGCCAAAGCCTCCAAGATCTCTGACTTGAACCCCCACTTGGCGCTCAACTATATCGGCAACGCTTACGGCATCACTAGAGAAATCTTCTTTCTTGATAACGGTAACTAAACCAGTATTGCTTGAGGGGTCAACATCAGTCAGCTTGGGGCGTGAAGTTTGAACAAGTACTTCGTTATGTTTTCCTAATATTTCCTGTGCATAAGCATATAGGAAAAAATTATAAGTACTAAATAGGCAGCAACAAGTCTAAGCACAAT
>NZ_LWEY01000551.1:0-589 GCF_001634935.1 Oleiphilus sp. HI0043
ATATCAGACATATGCAGGGGCAGCGCGCCGTAGCGTGATGCGGATTCGTACTCATGGGTTGAGTTGAAGGGTGTGCTCGCTAAGACTTGTCACACCCTGATTTCTATTTCATTGCGGCTTAGCTAGCGATGAGTTGCTTAACAATCTTGTTAAAGTGGCGAGCAAAAAGATAGTGGGTTTCACTTTTCAGACGGGTAAAGTGAGTCGTATTGAGGTGCTTTGATAGCAGCTCAGCGGCTTCTAGGGGAATAACATCATCATGTTCGCCGTGCCAGAATTGATATTCTGTTCGACAATTTTTTACCGAAAAGGCAAGAGCACTGAAGCTAAGCTTTAGTTCTTCTGCCCAAATACCAACACCTTGCTTAGCCGATTGCTTGAGATTAGCGGTTGAATAGTTTCGATATTGACTTGTTTTTAACAAGTTAATATCTGCAGCACGACCTTCAAGTGTGGGGCGAATATAGTTCAACTGCTGGGAATAAAAGTGTTCGATGTCTTTTCCAACAGCCATTTTTAAAATGGGTTCGATCAAAAATGGAGCAAACTTTAGACTTCGATTAACGGCCGTTACGAGTGAAGGGATGTT
>NZ_LWEY01000552.1:0-1112 GCF_001634935.1 Oleiphilus sp. HI0043
TATCTAACAAATAACGATTGCCGTAGGCAGAGGGTTCCAGCCTTCGCTGGATCAACCCCGTACTAGCCCGCTTGCGAGCCATGGAAGGCTCTGCCTACAGAAGTCGGTTTACCTAGTGCCCGCGTAGGCAGAGGGTTCCGCCCCTCGCAGACTCTGCCCCATGCTACTCCTCATGCGAGCTGTGGAAGGCTTTGCCTACAGTTAGATGGGTTTAGCGACAAACCCTGTCCTGGTAGTAGTCATTGCTGTAGTTGCAGGACTTACATGCAGAAGGCTTGTCATTACTATGCTTTGATGCTTTTGGGCTAATTGTCTCGATAATCTTTTTCATTCGACTTTCTCCTATTGATTGTTTGCATTGTTAGCTTCGCAAGTCATGTGCAATTTGTATAGTTCAAAAAATAGAAGTAGATGATCACTTTTTCTTAACGAAGTTCTTCAGCAAACACTTCCATTAAGCACTCAATGTTCTTGACGCCGATATAGTTGGGGCGACTTAAAAAAGCGATTCTGCGATGAGGTCCTGGTTCATTCAAGTGAATTGCTTTGAGGTCATCGCTTTGGCTATTTATCTGCTTTAAGGCCATCTCGGGAACGAGAGTACTACCCATACGACCGGCCACCATTTGAATCAAAGTGTTGAGGCTGGTCGCGCCTAGTGTTTCACTTTGTTCATTATTACTTAGCTTACATGCTGCTAGGGCATGATCTTTAAGGCAGTGACCGTCCTTGAGTAGCATTAGTTTTGACTGATCTATTTCGGTACTGGTGATTTCATCTAAACCTGATTGCTCTGCATCATTGCGCGTCAGCCAGTAAAAGTCTTCTTGAAAGAACTCAAAGGCTAACAGTCCGTCATGTGGATAGGGTAGCGCCAGAATTGCGGTATCAATCTCGCCTTTGCGGATCATGTCTACCAGGACATGAGACTGCTCTTCGATAATTGTCAGTTTGAAGTCAGGGTATTGTTGGCGAAGTGCAGGTAAGACTTTGGGAAGTAAGTAAGGCCCGACTGTTGGAATGACACCAACCGTCATCGGATGATTTAAAGGCGCTTTCTGGTTTTGCGATAGTTGATAAAGGCTGTCGACTTCCAGTTTGATACTTTGTGC
>NZ_LWEY01000553.1:0-1233 GCF_001634935.1 Oleiphilus sp. HI0043
GCTCTTGCTATTAGACTTAGTCGTTTTTTATTGAGTATCCGTTCATCACCATCTAGTTTTGCTTTCGCTTGTTGCCACAAACCAACAAATGGAGAGCATTATGAACAGACAACCAAACTTCTTAGAATTGATAAGCTTTACCCTATTATTCGCATTTAGCATGATGTCGCAGGCCGCTGGACTCATGTCACCCGCAAACGGTCAGCTACCAGCGTTGGAAATAAAACAACACCATGTAGATGTCACTATCGAGGATGGCTATGCCATTACTTCAGTAACACAATTATTTTTCAACCCGAATGACACCACGCTAGAAGCAATCTACTCCTTCCCCATTCCAGAAAAAGCAGCGGTAGGAGAGTTCACCTATTGGATAGACGGTAAAGCTGTGACTGGCGAGGTGCTTGAGAAAAAACAAGCTCGCGAGATTTATGAGCAAGAAAAAGCACAAGGCAGAGAAACCGCCTTAACAGAACAGGATGAGTATAAATCTTTTGATAGTGCCGTTTACCCGGTTTTGCCAAAGCAAGATGTCAAAATCCGATTAGTCTACATTCAAGCTGTCCATTCAGACCATGGCATTGGCAGTTATGTCTACCCACTTGAAGATGGTGGCGTCGATGAAGAAAAGTTGGCCTTTTGGAGCTACAACGAAGTGGTAACCGAAGCATTCAGCTTCAAGATGAATATAAGATCCTCTTACCCTATTGACGATGTCCGTCTTCCGAAACATCCGCAGGCAATTGTCACCTCAAACACGAATCAGGCATGGCATATATCCATGATGAATGGGCAGGCCGCACAAAACGAAGAAGACTCAAACCCAATCACAGCAAAGCAATCAATCACTAAACTCGATCAAGATATCGTGGTCTACTGGAGACATCAACAAGGCCTGCCAGGCTCGATTGATATGGTCACACACAAAGAACCCGGAAAAGACAAAGGAACCTTTATGATGACCATCACCCCGGGGGATGACTTAAGTAAAATCAACTTGGGGCGAGATTGGATCTTTGTACTGGACTACTCAGGCTCAATGCAGGGAAAATACCACAGCCTTATCGAAGGCGTTAACAAAGGGCTTTCCAAGCTAAATCCAAATGACCGTTTTCGCATCATCCTATTTAACAACAATGCAAGTGAGATCACACAAGGTTACACCCCTGCGACAGCCGAGAATGTATCAAGATATACACAATCACTTGAATCGACGACCCCTAATGGCGGCAC
>NZ_LWEY01000554.1:0-847 GCF_001634935.1 Oleiphilus sp. HI0043
TGTCTCATGCCCTGAGCAAAGGTCAGCCATTGCCGGCATTATTCAAACAACATCGTATCATTCAAAAACGCCAGGCAGGTCTGTCTGCCGCCGCACAAAAGCACAGCCCTCAAAAGCTATTGGTAGTAAAAGAAGACTGCTTAACAACTTATATGATTCTTATAATTGACGTTAGCATAAAAAGTGAGCGCTGCCCCCTTATAAGTGAGCTAAAAATGTTAGATTCTGAAAAACATTGTAAAAACAGCGATCGGAAAGAGGCTTTAATGTTTATTTGTGATAAAGAGTGTGCGCTAAAGAACTTATAATGCTTTGTTGTGCTTTTGTTATTTTTTATTTTCAAAAGCTTATCTATGGAAATTAAAGCATCTTCGGAAATGAGTTTTCGAATGTGAGAATTTTGTAGGCGGCCCGTCCCGGGGCGCAGGTCGTTCCTCGGAGTGTCAGATAGCCCGGTGGTTCCGTTCGCGCGGACAGAGGCCCCGCCTACCTTTGGCTTTATCCCTTAGCAATTGCCAAGGTAATATCAGTCAACACGTCCCAAGGGGAAATGCCCTTTTCGACACCTTTGATCAGGTCATCGACTTTCTTACACTGATCTAAAAGGCCCAATAGCTTTTGAGGGCTGTGCTTTTGTGCGGCGGCAGACAGACCTGCCTGGCGTTTTTGAATGATACGATGTTGTTTGAATAATGCCGGCAATGGCTGACCTTTGCTCAGGGCATGAGACAAATTCAGTAGTAAGCGAATCTCTTTACTTAAAGCCCACAAGACAAAGGTGACTTCTACGCCTTCAAGGCGAAGGTGGGAGATGATTTTTGCGCTTTGCTTGGCCTTTCCGGTCAAA
>NZ_LWEY01000555.1:0-653 GCF_001634935.1 Oleiphilus sp. HI0043
ATTGCTTTTAAGGATGGAAGTAATATTGAGGCACGAAGTGCGCTGGCATTAGCTTCTTACAAAGCAGGACTAGCGTTTACGAAAGCATCACTGGGCTACGTACATGCTATTTCTCATCAATTGGGTGCGAAGTATGGTGTTGCCCACGGCTTGGGTAATGCAATTGTATTACCGCATGTGATTCAATATTCAGCGCCTTCAATTGAAGTCAAGCTGGCAACGATTGCACAAGAAGTTGGCATCGTGCAACAAGGAGACGACACAAAACAATCAGCAAAGAGAGTGGTAGAGTATCTTTTTGCGTTTAATAAAGCGGTCGATATCCCGGAAACGATTGCTGAGCTTCAAGAAGAAGACTTTCCTTCCATCGTTAAAGATGCCATGAGCGAAGCCTATTTCAATTATCCTGTTCCCAAATTTATGCCAGAACAAGATTGCAATACACTCTTACAGCAACTATTACCAAATACTGTAGCTTGAGGGTGAATTTTTTAGTCCACTTAGACTTGATCCTGACGCTTACTGCTTCGGTCTTTGCATTTGTCATTACTGCATAGACTTTCTTTAAGGAGCCGCAATGAAGAGTCAGGATTGGGTGGGGTGCCAATAGCAATACCGACATATGGGGTATAACCTAGTTCTCATAAATCACT
>NZ_LWEY01000556.1:0-47450 GCF_001634935.1 Oleiphilus sp. HI0043
GATCCGATAGAAAATATTGCTAGTGCTATTACGCAAGGTGAGCTTGATCAAGCCAACAAAGCAGGCTGAAACAATACCAATACCTATGCCACAGATAATGATATAGGGAATTTCCATCAGAGAGTTCATATACAGCTGGGGCACGAGGAAGGCAGGGTCTGCGCCATAGAAAACCTGAGAAATAATCGCTGCTGCAACCGAAGCCAGGATGACTGGCGTAAAACCGGCAATGCTATATTCCATCATCACGACTTCCATAGCGAAAATGACTCCGGCAATGGGGGTGTTGAAGGAAGCAGAAATGGCGGCAGCTGTGCCGCAACTAATTAAGGTCCGAATACTGTTGTTGGGTAGGTTTAGATAGCGACCTAGTAAGCTAGAAGCTGCTGCACCCAAATGTACGGCAGGTCCTTCTCGTCCGGCAGACTGGCCGCTCAAAATGGTTAACACGCCACCGACAAATTGGGTCATCATACTTTTAAACGAGATATAACCCTGATGATAATTGAGACGCTCCATCACTAGTGCGACGCCGACCTTACGCTGGCTAATCTTCAAACGATACCAGATGGTGCCGATTAACAGGGCGCCGCTAAGCGGCATCACCACCCGCATAAAGGTACTTAAGCCTTCAAAATTTTCCGGATCACCTTCAGGAAGAAAATAAGCAAGAGGGACTTCGATCATGAAGCGGAAAAGCAGGATGACACCAGCAGTTAAGGACCCGGCAATCAGGCCAAGAATTGCTAGCTGTGGCAAAGCATCGACACCAGAGAGCTGCTGTCTGAAAACGCGCTTATAGTTTTCGAAGTGTGTTTTTAGCGGCATAGTCCGGCTTTATGGTCTTAAAATCTAATATTCAGTACAGTGCTAGTTTATAGCAAAGTAGATAATATTCTAAGAGCTAGAGCCTGAATGTGTTGCCATAAATGCTGGCAAGTGATTTATTTTCTATCCGAACGATTTTTCACTTTCTGGTTTAGCTCATCAATAGTCGCTTTCATCTGGCTGTGTGCGTCTTCAAGTAAAGTGCCCAAATCTTTGTCTTCAGCCATATGCGTGTCGATAGGAGGTAGAATTCGGACAATGACTTCACCTGCATGCCATTTATTGAGATTGATATGTTTGGGGTAGGCACTGGCGCAAATAGGAACAATGGGAGCAGAGGCTTGTTGAGCCATATGGAAGGCGCCTTTTTTAAAGGGTAGCAGATCATTACCGCCGTTACGTGTGCCTTCGGCAAAGACCCAAATCGAAGTATTATTGTGTTTAAGCGCTTCGGTTGTTTCAGCCATGGTATTGATAGATTCACGACTTTTGGAACGGTCGATCATGATATTGCCGGCGAGCCAATAAACCTGGCCAAATAAAGGCAGATACTTAAGGCTCTTTTTACCGACGCTTACACAGCGCTTAGGAATGACACCGCCGTGAACAAAGAGGTCGAGGTTGCTTTGGTGATTGGCGATAACAACGCTGGGGGGCATATTATCCAATAGTTCTTTATTCTCTATCGTCATTTTTACGCCCAATAACTTCAAAGCTCCCCAGCTGAATAGTCGCCCGCATATTCTTGTGTTATCAGGGTTGAAGGGCCTAAAAAGACAGATGCAACTGCCGAGCAAAGCAACGCTAAAGAAGTAAGTGAGAACGAGTATTGTACGAATAGTAAGTAGCATGCTTGAGTCAGTTATGTCCGTAGGCGGCGATTATTATCGAGAGGATGAGTGCGTAAAACGATTATAGAGCGTTTTGTGTCACAGCTATATTGTTATACAAGCCATAAATTGTAATAAAATTGCCTTGCTTGGCATAGGGCTGGCTATAATTGCTTACAACCTTGCCGTTGATCTCGTGATATAATCGGCCGTTTTTTAAGATTCGAAATTTGGGGATATAAAGTGATAAAGGTAGGTATTGTAGGCGCGACTGGCTATACCGGTTCGGAGTTATTAAGATTATTGGTGCTTCATCCGAAGGTTGAAATTACTGTTGTTACCTCGCGTACTGAGAAAGGCCGCCCTGTTGCAGATATGTTTCCTCATGTTCGTGGCTACATCGACTTGCCTTTTACCGATCCTAGCGTAGACGAACTAGCTGGCTGTGATCTTATCTTCTTTGCAACGCCACACGGTGTGGCTCAGTCAATGATGTCTGAATTTATAGATTCCGGCTTGCGTACCATTGATCTTTCAGGTGACTTTCGTTTGAAAGATGTAGATGTATGGGAAAGTTGGTATGACCAGAAGCATGCCTGCCCTGAATTAATTCCTCAGGCTGCATATGGCCTGCCTGAAATCTATCGTGAACAAATTAAAGATGCCAAATTAGTTGCTTGCCCTGGGTGTTTTCCTACGGTTATTCAGTTGGGCTTTTTACCTTTAGTTGAGCAAGGCTTAGTCCAGGCGGATCGTCTCATTGCAGATGCTAAAACAGGCACCAGTGGTGCTGGGCGTGCAGCTAAAGTTGGTATGCTGTTATCGGAATGCGCTGATAGCTTTAAAGCTTACGGTGTTTCCGGGCATCGCCATTTACCCGAGATCCAGCAAATTTTGAGTGAAGCAAACGGATCGCCTGTTAATGTGACCTTTGTTCCTCATCTCGTGCCCATGATTAGAGGGATCGAAGCGACTTTGTATATACAACCTAAGCCTGATGCTGAATTAAGTCTGGAGCAGGCTCAAGCTATCTATGAAGAGCGCTATAAGGATGAGCCTTTTGTCGATGTGATGCCGCTAGGCTCTTTGCCAGAAACCCGTTCCGTTAAGGGGTCGAATATGTGCCGAATTGCACTGCACCAGCAACCTGGCAGTAATACAATTATTGTATTGTCGGTTATTGATAACCTGGTAAAAGGCTCTTCTGGCCAGGCGATTCAGAACATGAATCTTATGTTTGGTTTTGATGAGATGATGGGCTTACAGCAAGTGGCATTGATGCCCTAACACCTAGGTGAGATTGTACTAGAATGGTAAAACGGAAAGCTGAAGATCGTCTGATTGTAGTTAAGCACAAGCCAGGTATTAAATTAAAACGGCGGGTGATTTTTGCAATTGGCATTTTGGTCATGGGCGTCCTAAGTTTTCTTTTGGGCGATTACCAAATAAAACAGGCACACGAAAAGGTCGTTCAAGAATTAGCAAAAGTTGCACAAGAGTATGCTGCTTTAAAAGAGGAAGAAGTCGCTTTACGGCAGCAAGTCGCAAACCTTGAAAGCGGTCGGACGATTGATGACCTGGCAAAGCAGGAAATTCAGGAGACGATCAGGGATTACAAGGCTCGCGTGTCGCAGTTAGAAAAGGACTTGTCATTTTATCAAAATATTATGGCGCCTTCAGATAACTCGCGAGGCTTACAAGTACAGAAAGCCGAGATTCAGCTAGGTGCAACGGATAGGCGTTTTGACTACAAAATTGTCTTAGCGCAAGTGGCTGATAACAAGAGCTACGTATCCGGGAATGTTGCGATTAACGTGATAGGTATGCAGGGCGAAGAAGAAACTGTTCTAGCCTTAAGAGATATATCAGAGCAGCAAACGGCTTTGGGTATCAAGTTTAAATTCAAGTATTTTCAGGATATAGCCGGAGATCTGCTGCTACCGAAAGGTTTTGTGCCGACAGGTATCCAAGTGGTTGCTCAGTCGAAGGGAAAGAAAGCGTCTCGTATTGAACAGAGCTTCGATTGGCAGCAGTTAGTTGATCAAAAAATTTAGAGACTTTTGGGAGAATCATTATGTGGGGCAAGAGTAAACAAAAAGGGAAAGGGCGTCATAATAGTCCGAATATTCATTTTGATACTCTGGTATCAAGTAAAACCCAGATAGAGGGTGATCTTCAATTCTCTGGCGGTTTACATATCGATGGTTTAATTCGTGGCACCATCCGCGCTGAAGAAGACAGTGAAGCGATTGTTCGTATTAGCGATATTGGTGAAATAGACGGTGATGTGATTGCACCTCATATCATTGTTAACGGTACAGTCCATGGCGATGTTTATGCTTCGAAGCATATTGAGCTGGCCAAGAATGCGTCAATAAAAGGGAATGTTTATTATCATCTGATCGAAATGGCGATGGGTGCTGAGGTTAATGGTAACCTGGTTCACCATAAAGAGCCTGTATCAATTAAGAATCATGACTCAGGTGAAAGCACAGAGACTAAAGCCGCTGAGCAAGTTGCGCTAAAAGCCGTGTCGGGTTCAGATTCTAATAATGGCTAAATGAAATAGTTGACTGTTTTACTAGGTTAATTGGATAATGCTCTGTATAGAAGTATGACATTGTTTTAGTATTCTAATATTAGAATCAAATGCCGGAGAACCAATGAGCATTGTAGAAACTCATGTGCCAAGCCCGCTATTTTTTACCGACGCGGCGGCGAGTAAAGTTAAACAGCTGGTTGAGGAGGAAGAAAATCCTGCTCTTAAGCTACGCGTTTATGTGACTGGCGGTGGTTGCTCGGGTTTTCAATATGGCTTCACTTTTGATGAAGACCTTTCAGAAGATGATACGGTTGTTAGCAAGCAGGGTGTAGACCTGGTTGTCGACGCCATGAGTTATCAATACCTCGTCGGAGCGACAGTTGATTATACTGAAGGCCTAAAAGGTGCTCAGTTTTCTGTGACCAATCCGAATGCAGAAACAACCTGTGGTTGTGGTTCGAGCTTTAGTATTTAAGCGCTGAGCCTTCCTGATTTCAAAGTATTTTAGGGCTGCTTAGCTGCTCTAAAAGTACTTGAACGGCCTCTCTAAGATGCTTATCCAGGTCTTTTTTCCCACTAAAATTAAACTCCTCCACACAATCAGAAATTGAACGAGCTTGTAAAACCCGTCGAATCAGTACTTGTAGCGGGCGCTTGATTGAACTTTTTTTATTTTTTTGTTTGAAGCAAGATAAGGTCAAACTGATCAACTCGCTCATACATTCTTCGATGGCCAACTTATGGCTAGCAAAGCGTTGAAGTTGAGCAAGCTGCCTGCTGTCTAGCCTTAGCTCTACTGCTGGAATTTTCGCTTCTGTTAGCGCATCATACAGCGTATCGCTAGTGTGGTGTTGATATTGTCTACTGATACCACTGAGCAAATTTCTGGCATAGATACTTTCTAATAGAGCCAAATTTTCCTGTGCAGACAAAGATATCGGCCTTTGCATAATCGCGGCATAACAGCCACTAGCATTATCACGTTGAAGACCAAGTTTGAGAAGCGAAAACTGATTCTTTGACCAGAAAGAAAGCAACTCGGTTGTCAGTCCAAATGCTGTAGTAAGACAATCAAGGTGTTTAGTTTTCGCGACTTGTAAAGCTTCTTCAATTAGTTGGCTACCGAGCCCTTGATTCTCGTATTCAGCGCGTACTGCAATACGCATTATACGCAATGAGTGTTGTTCCAGGTTTTTGATATCGCCAGAGAGGGTAGCAAGAGTCTGCGGAACTAAGTGGCCACGTAAGCGTCGCTTTCCTGCGAGGATCTCTTGTTGCAGAGTGCTTTCTAAAATCCCCCCTTCTCGTATTATCAGCATTGCTGAGATCAACTCACCTTGTTGCTCACTTTCTATATGATCTTTGAAACCACAAGCTAGCAACACACCGGGATGATCAAGTATAAGTCTTATATCGTCAGGGGAAGTTTGATAGTGAGCATTCACTAGCAATGAAATAACCTGCTCAAGGAGTTTAGGCTCGGAGGCTAGTTGCTGCTGTGAAGGCCAGAGCACGTTCATCTCTGTATGTTTGTTTTTTACACTACGTTTTTGGCTAAATGAATCGTCATTCAAGGATAAAAATAATAGCCGACTCATCCAATTTTCTAAGGGGTCATTCTCGGCCCAACGAACTGGCTGGCTTAGATGAATGCTTTTCCACTTGGGTGTTAGTAGGTCGAGTTGTTTCTTAAAACGAATTGCAAAGCCTTGACCATTGCCTTCGTAGCCATGGATGGTGCTTGAAAATACGATTCTAGAATAGTGCTTTAGTAGTTCACTCAATGTAGACGCTGGAATTCCGGCAGCTTCATCGATTAGCAGTAACTGGCACTCGGGCTTGGTAAGTAAGAGCTCATCAGGCGATATAAACTTCAGACAGTGAGAATAACTATCGTGGTTGCCACACTCATCTGTAATGTATTTTGAAAAGTGGAAGAATGCATTGGCACAAGCTCGTTTTGAGGGGGCTGTAATCAAAATAGATTTTTTATATTTGAGGGCCAACTTCGCCGCGGCAATGCCAAGCGCGCTGGTTTTGCCTCGTCCCCTATCGGCGGTGACGATCAGTGGCCGTCTACGGTGCCCTTCGACAACATGAGTGATTAGCTCAATTGCTTCGCGCTGGTCAGGTGTGGGTAGGGCCTGTACCTGAGTCGTCGCAGCCGCAGGAACAGCAGGAAGCTGAGACTGATTCTCTTGGCAAAATAGCAGACAATCCTGACTGTTAAAAAAGCTAATCAAACGCTGGAGAAAAAAGGTGTTTGTTTTAGATAACTCTGACTCGTCACTGCACATGCGGCGATAGTCTGGGTCAGGTGCTTTAGCCAAGTCAGCGAGAGGGGGCACCATGATGATAAATAAGCCTCCTCCGCGAACAAGTCCAGATGCTCCACCAAGTCCGTCCGGGCTTAAGCCATCGAAGCCATCCCAAAGCAACAGATTACAATCACCACCCAAGAGGCTTTTAACTTTATGTGCAGAAACAGACTTAAAGCCTTTAATAGGTTCGGAGGCGCTGATATAAATAGCCTCATTTATATCGCCGAAAAGCGAGTTGCTTTGAACCGTATCTAAACACCAATTCTTGTCGCCACTAAGCACTACGGGGTAGCGACAGAAAGACTGCTGGGCAGCGTCAAAAATATTGGAGAATAGCTTTTCAAGCATAGTGGCTTCTTAGTAAATAGGGCGATAAAGAATTTAAATGACCGGCAAGGACAAAAATTTAAGTAAACCTGTAATTTCAGAAGTATGTGTCTATGCTTGAACTAAAACAAGTCTTTGCATGTATCAGTGTCTTGACCTGTCATAGAGTAAGAGAGGAAGCGTTTTGAAAGAAAGTCAGAAACCGGGGAGAACGCAGTTCATTATGATGTTCTTTGCCTTTTCATTTGGCATGGTTCTAGCCAACCTCTTGGCTCAGAATGCTGCGCAGAAAGAAGTCGAAGAGCGCGCCCCTTTATTGGTTTATAAAGGCATTGATAAAAATCTCGAAGACCTGTCGCCAGAGTTTAAGGAACGTATTAGCAAGTTAGAGCGCGAGAGGCGCAGAACTCTCGAAATGGCCGCTTTGCAGATGCATATTTATCAGTATGCGAAAGATCATAAGGTGAGTGCTGAGCAGGCAGGCAAAACACTTTTTCCAAAGTCTGAATATGAAGTTGATAGTCAACGCGTGAGTGACTTTTATCATGCTAACCAGGAGCATATTGCCAAGCCTTTTTATCAAGTCGAGCAGGAAATTACGGCTCAGCTTGAATATCAAAGTGTGAAAAATCTAAAGGAGCAGTTGCTGGCATCGCTTCAAAAGAGTGGTGATTTGGCAATTCTTCCCAGTCAATAAGGTTTTTTAAACGATATTGGTCCATTGCAAGAGACCTTGGCTGGTTATCCTTTGTACGACCGACTATACTAGCGCCCGTTCAAATTTTGGGTATTGAATCTACGTTGTGAGCTATGTTGGACAAGTTATACCATAAGCAGAAGTTTGCTCAGGCAAGCATAGAGAGTATGTATCGAGTATTTACAGTACCCGAAGCACCAGACTCTACTCTTAGCCGTATTGATAAAGACGTTTCTAATAATCTTGCAGGATTTATGCAGGACCATATCGTCGCGGTCGAACATGATTTGCAAGAAATGGAAAAAGACTTTTCTGATCCCAGGATTCCTGAAAAGCCCATTTTTGTATCCGAACATACTCAATTTCTTCTAGATAAAATAGTTGCGCAGTCTGTTCACACCTCATCGCCTAGCTTCGTTGGTCATATGACCTCTGCTTTACCTTATTTCATGTTGCCGCTTTCCAAGATCATGATTGCGCTCAACCAGAACCTGGTAAAAACCGAAACCTCGAAAGCGTTTACGCCCCTAGAGAGACAGGTGCTCGGGATGTTGCACCGCCTGGTATACGCTGAAGACAGTGATTTTTATAGCAAGTGGATGCACGATGCAGGGCATGCATTGGGGGCAATGTGCTCAGGCGGCACCATTGCCAATATCACAGCTCTTTGGGCGGCTCGAAATTTAGCCTTTCCACCCGAAGGAAACTTCAAGGGCGTTGCCCATGAAGGCTTATTTCGAGCGATTAAGTACTATGGTTATGATGGTGCTGCAATCGTGGTCTCAAAAAGAGGGCATTACTCTTTTAGCAAAACAGCAGATATTATCGGCATAGGTCGAGATTACCTGGTTTCTGTAGAGACTGATGAGCATAACCGTATAGATCTGGAAGCCTTACGAGATACCTGCACTCGCTTGAAGAAAGAAAATATCTGCATAATTAGCGTGATTGGCATTGCCGGTACAACAGAGACAGGCAATATCGACCCTCTTGAAGAAGTGGCTGAAATCGCGCGCGAGTTTAAGGCTCACTTTCATGTCGATGCAGCCTGGGGTGGCCCGACATTATTTTCAAATGACTATCGCTCTTTATTAAAAGGCATCGAAAAAGCAGATTCTGTCACCCTGGATGCACACAAGCAGTTATATGTTCCGATGGGTAGTGGCTTGGTGGTGTTTAAGGACCCAAAGAAACTGAAGGCCATTGAACATCATGCTCAGTATGTTGTCCGTCGTGGCTCGAAGGATTTGGGAAGTACAACTCTCGAAGGTTCACGCCCGGGAATGGCGATGCTGATTCACTCTGGCCTGAAGATTATTGCCAAAGATGGATACGAGATATTGATCAACGAAGGTATCAATAAAGCCAAAGCTTTTGCTGCCATGATCGACAACGATCAGGACTTCGAGGTGATTACCTATCCTGAGTTAAATATTATTACTTATCGTTATTGCCCGGAGTTTGCAACGTCGGTGTTAGCAGTTGCAGACGATATTTTGATGGAAAAGATCAATGCAGTTCTGGATCGTATCACTAAGTTTGTACAAAAAACTCAGCGTGAGAAAGGCCTATCGTTTGTTTCAAGAACGCGTTTGGAACCCCCGAAGTATAATCGACAAGCATGTGTCGTCTTTCGAGTGGTATTAGCAAATCCACTGACGACCACTGATACATTAAGAGATATTCTGGCAGAGCAGAAAGAAATCGTGAACGCTTCTATGGAGGTTCAACGAGCAATGAAGTTATTGCGTAGTTTGTGTCAGCTCTCCGAGGATAGCCAATAGTCTGAGATAAACACAGACTATTGGTGCATAGATTTAATCACTCAAGGCTAAATCTAGATTACTGCTTCAGCTTAATATAACGCAGCTTCGTCATCTAAGACTTCGTGAATGACTTCCAAGAAGATCTTATCAGCATCACTCAATTGTTCAGGAATTCTAACAATTGTTGAGGCGCTGATCTTCTCTGCTATTTTAGCGGAAGCATCAGGTTCATTTTTCAGCTCGCGTGCGATCTCCATGCATTTTGTTGAAACACTAGGGTCACTTAGACACTTTCGAATAAAGACGCGTAGTTCACTAATTATTTTGGCTTGTTTGCTCGCTTCTGCACTACTCATCGATAACTCCTTATTTTCTACAAGTATATTTTTTATAGGCAGCATAGCTTCAGTATAGAGCTTAGTTGAAGTCATAGCATGTATTTGTTTGAAATAGTTTGTGAATAAGGGGGAATCTACTCATAAATGTATATCAAGTGAGCAGAGGAAAAAATCAATTGTCCTGCTACGCTTAAGAAACAGAGAAATTGTTTACACTAAAATTAGCCAACCTTATATATGACGTTCTTAAAAAACATTTTGCTTAGGCCGCTACTGATATTCTTGCTGTGTCTAAGTGGAAGCTTTATCGGGCCTGCTTGGGGTATTACGAATGTGATGCCAGACGATGGTGCGCCCCGTATTATTCGAAGTGAATACCTAGTAGATCACTCAGGTAACAGCGGCATAGAGGCAATAAAAAGCCTTGTAAGAGAAGGTGAATGGAAAGGTCTTAGTGAAGACTCGGCTAACTTTGGTTATCAGCGTTATCCGTACTGGTATCGTTTTGAATTAAGTAACCCAAGCCAGGCGCAAAAGGAGCAGATTCTAGAGATCAGTTACCCTTTGTTGGATTATGTGGATTTTTATCATTTTGCAGGTGACAACTTAGTCAGTGAAGTTCACACCGGAGATAGAAAGCCCTATTCGCAGCGCCTGATAGATCACCCTAATTTTCTCTTTCCTGTCAAAATAGCTGCGGGTGAAACCCACCAGATTTATCTAAGAGTCGACACGGCAGGTTCTCAGTTGGTTCCGATGAAAATTTCTGATGCAACGAGCACCTTTGTGCAGCTAGGAAAAGAAGACGCATTACATGCGACCTACTTTGGCGTTGTATCAGTTATTGTCTTCTTTAACTTATTAATCTTTGTCGCGCTCAGGGAAAAGCTGTATTTATACTATTCAGTCGCAGCATTCTTGTACATGCTGTTCTTTGGTATTATGAGAGCGAAGCTTTTCCCCTTTATTTATTCAGATAACCCCGAGTTTCATCACACGCTTTTATTGTTATTGCCGTCCAGCTGTTTACTTTTTTCAGCGCTATTCTCACGAGAATTTCTCAAGCCTGAGCAATACAGTAAGACTTTGGGGTATTTAATCAATGCGATCATTGGTATTGCCTTGATTGGCCTTGCTGGCATCTTGGTATTTGATGCGCAGACCTCCTTGCAATTGTCGGTGATGGGGGCCATTCCTGGCAGCTTTGTTTTACTCATAATGGGGCCAATATTGGGCTTTATGGGGAATAGGATGGCGTGGATCTATGCCACAGCATGGAGTACTTTCATGTTTGGTGTGACGATATCTGCGCTCAGTAAACAGGGCCTGATGCCGGTGAGCTTCGTTACCGAGTACGGTATGCAGATCGGTTCAGCACTAGAGCTATTTATACTAAACGCAGCCTTAGCCTCACGTTTCTATCAAGAGCATAGGCAGCGAATAGCTGCGCAAGAAGCACGATTACTGGAGCAACTTGAGCGCAGAGAAACCGAACAGAAGCTATTAAACAAGTCTTTATCTGATCCCACGACCCACTTGCCAAACCGCTCCTGCTTTGAGCAGCAGGCTAATTTGGTTATTGAGTCTCGTGGGAATAAACGGATCGCTATTTGTGTGATCGAAATCCTTCGTTATATGGAGATCAGTCGTACCTTGGGTCACCATAATACTGATTTAATGCAGGTCGAGGTGGCTCAGAATTTCGCTGCATTGTCGGTTAATATGCCAGGTATCGTCAAACTTCAGGGGCCTTCCGAGGAAGCATTAATTTGTTCTTTGGAGCCAGGCTCATTTGTGATGCTCGTTGAGGCAGAGCTTGCGGAAAGCCACACAGAGCAGGTAAATGAAATTCTAAAGCAGGCAATGCAACCAATTGAGTTTAAGGAGATGCGTCTGGAACTGCGTCCGGTAATTGGTGTGGCTGTTTGTCCTGAGCACGGTTTGAACACCGAAACTTTATTGCGCCATGCCCAAGTAGCTGCAGACTCATCGGAAGCACTTGAGCGACACCTTTCTTACTATCGCCCTGAATATGATCAATACAATGCGCGCCGCTTGATGATGGTTTCTGAATTGAAGGAAGCGATCAAGAATGATCATCTGGCTTTGTACTTTCAGCCTAAATACTCTCTTAAAGAGAATCGAGTTGTAGGTATGGAGGCCTTGGTAAGGTGGAACCATGAGCGTTATGGCTTGGTTAGGCCTGATGAGTTTATTGAGATTGCCGAACAAACAGGCATTATTAAAGCATTAACACGCTGGGTGGTGAGCAATGCACTTAAAGCCCAGAATAGTCTCAAAGAGCTTGGTTGGGACTTGAATATGTCAATCAATCTATCGGTGTTGAACCTGCGAG
This sequence comes from Oleiphilus sp. HI0043, assembly GCF_001634935.1. Lineage (NCBI taxonomy): Bacteria > Pseudomonadati > Pseudomonadota > Gammaproteobacteria > Oceanospirillales > Oleiphilaceae > Oleiphilus > Oleiphilus sp. HI0043. The sequence continues at coordinate 12,006 of NZ_LWEY01000556.1, forward strand.
AGGGAGATTTGATTGATTTTCTGAGCGCTCAAATGGCTGATAACAACAGCGATCCTCAGCGCATTTATTTTGAGTTAACTGAGACCTCGATGATGGCGAATCCTTTGGATGCGATTGAGGTCTTAAATAAAGTGTGTGCTTTACGCTTACGTTTATCGGTTGATGACTTTGGCGCTGGCTACTCCTCTTTGGCGTATTTAAAGTCATTACCGGCGACAGAGATTAAAATCGATAAATCCTTGATATCGGGAATATGTGGGGATGAGGGCAATGAGCTCATTGCTGAAGCAACCATTAACATGTGCCAAAAACTGGGTTATCAGGTGGTGGCAGAAGGTGTCGAAAATGAAGAGACGATGGAGCGCTTAAGAGAGCTAAAGTGCGATTCTGTTCAAGGTTATTTACTAACCCCACCTTTGCCGATGGAGAGGCTACTTCAGTGGCTTGATAAGTCTGAAAGCGATACGCGTGACGTATCCTAGCAAGGCGTCACGCATTTGCAGTTTTAACTACGTTTTCTAATCAATGCTTCCTGGCATACTGAAGCAACTAACTCACCTTGTTGGTTAAAAATATTCCCTCGATTAAAGCCTCTTCCGCCTGACGCACTAGGGCTATCCATATCGTAAAGTAACCATTCATCAACCTTGAAAGGGCGATGGAACCATATCGAATGATCAAGACTCGCAACTTGCATGCCTTTTTGCATAAAACTCAAACCGTGCGGCAGCATACTAGTACCAAGCAGGCCGAAGTCCGAGGCATAGGCCAGAAGGCAATGGTGTAATGATAGATCATTGGGGACTGATGCCACCGCTCTAAACCAATTTTGCTTATAGGGTGGACGAATATCCGGGTTGGTATAGTCAATTGGCTTAACTGGTCTGATTTCGATTGGTTTATCGCGGGTGAACTGCTCCCTAAGTTTTTCAGGTATCAGGTGCTTAAAGCGACGACGTATTTCCAGCTCGGAAGCCAGTTCTTCTGGCGACTTGCTTTCGGGCATATCAAACTGGTGTTCTGAACCCGCTTCATCTTTTTGAAACGAAGCGTTGAGGGTAAAAATCTCTTTGTCGTCTTGCCGGGCAATGACTCGCCGTGTTGCGAAAGAACTACCGTCTCGAATAATCTGCACTTCGTACTGAATTGGTAGAGAATGATCCCCTGGGCGTAAAAAGTAGCCATGCATTGAGTGAGCGCTGAGTTGATCGACTGTTTGATAAGCCGCCATCAGTGCTTGACCACAGACCTGTCCACCGAATACATTTTTGAAGCCCAAATCTTCGCTGCAACCTTCAAAGACTAAGTTGTTGAGTTGCTTAAGTTGAAGGACATCGATGAGTTGTTGTAGTACGTCTTGCATGATCATGACTCACTTTATTAATCGCGCTTTGTTGAGTTTTAAACAAAGCGCCTAATTCAGGGAGTCTTTAGCTTAAAGACTACTGAGCTCTTTAACTAGCGCTTGTTTTTCAACACAGCGTTGCCCAGTTAGTACAAAACCATCCAAACAGTCTTGCTCGTTATAATGACGACCACAAATATTCAGGCCATCTTGTTCGAAGCGCCATTGGCCTGAAGCACTGGCAGGTGGGCAAACGACGACGGGGCAGGCGGGTGTTTTAGTTGCTATCGGCATGATGCCGAAGCTTACCTGGCTCGGTGTGCCGGTCAGAGTCTTCGCTAAGGTGCGTGCGCAGGTCATTAGTGGCAGCACGTAGAGTCTGACCTGCCCTTCGATCTCTGCGCAGTCACCTAAGGCGTAGACATCTTCTGCACTAGTTTGTAGCAAGGCGTTGGTGACAATCCCTTGCTGGCATTCAATCCCCGAGTCTTGAGCAATTTGTATATTGGCTTTCAGGCCGACGGCAGAAATAACCAAGGCACACTCAAGTTCTTGGCCATTACTTAAACGAGCAAGCAAACCATTTCCTTGTTCAGTGATTTCGCTTACATGAGCTTGCATTTCAAACTGACAACCTGCATCACTAAGGCCTTCGATAAGCGCTTGTCCGGCCTCTTCAGGAATCAAACTGTTTAAGGCTGATTTTGAAGGGTCAACGATAGTTACCTTATAACCGCTTGCCAATAAGTCATTCGCGTATTCACAGCCGATTAAGCCGGCACCCATGATCAGTACATGGTTCTGGCTTTCTGAGCAGTTTTCGCCTAACAAAGAACGAAAACGGCGGTAGTCCATTAGGTCATTGATTGAAACGACTTTCTCAAGCTCACTTCCGGGAAAACTGAGCTTATTGACCTGAGCACCACAAGCAAGCACTAGCTTGCTGTAGTCTAAGCGTTCTTCACCTATCAGGATTGCTTTGGCAGAAGTATCGATTCGGTCAACACTCGTATGATTTCTGATTGAAATATTGTGCTGTGCCGCGAACTTTCCCGGGTCGGCCATTGATAGCTCATCAGCCTGCTTGCCTTTGGCAAGTGCTGTCGAGAGCATAGGCTTGGAATAAGAGTGTGCGTCATCCTGAGTGATCACAATAATCTCGCTTTCCTGGTCCAGCTTGCGAACCTCCTTAACAAGATTATATCCGGCCAAGCCACTACCAATGACAACGATAGGTGAAGTATTCATGTTAAATCTCTACCATTTCAAAGTCTTCTTTGCCTACACCACAGTCAGGGCAAAGCCAGTCTTCGGGTACATCTTCCCATGAGGTGCCCGCTTCGATGCCATCATCAGGCCAGCCTTCGCTCTCATCATAAATTAATCCGCAGACTACGCATTGCCACTTCTTCATTCTTTATACCTGTATTATCAAAATGTTACTTGCCTTTCGAATGCATACAAACATGCCTCTCTGGTTTACACTAGCGCCCGCTTGCTTATGCGAAGAGAAGATTCTAGTTTAGAGAATAAATGTTGCCTCATTCACTTAGCGGGCTAATTTACCGAATCAGCTCGATCAGCACAAATCTTTCACTATTTCAGCGATAGTAACTTTGCGGCCAGGCAGGCTCACAGATATAATCTGCACAGCCATTTTATCAGGAAGATCTATGTCCAATACCAAAACCGTCGAAGCCCAGAAAGTCTTTAATGAGGCCGACTGCCTAATCGATATGTCTGAGCTAAGTGATGCAATTGAAAAGACAGCCAAAGATATTGAGCAAGACTTAGCGACCGACAACCCTCTGGTTATTTCAATTATGAATGGCGGTTTGGTGTACTGTGGTCACTTACTCGCTCATTTGAATTTTCCACTAGAGCTGGATTATTTACACGCTACCCGATATGGGAATGAAACCTCTGGCAGCCGCTTGGACTGGCTGGCTAAGCCGGTAAAAGCACTGTCGGGCCGAACCGTTCTTCTGGTTGATGATATCCTTGATGAAGGGCATACCCTCTTACATGTACAGGATTATTGTCGGCAGCAAGGTGCAGCGCGTGTTCTGACGACGGTTTTATTGGATAAGCAACATGACAGAAAGGCGACCAAGGATCTGCTCGCTGACTATACTTGTTTAAATGTTGAGGATCGTTTTGTTTTTGGTTTTGGTATGGATTATCAAGGCTATTGGCGGAATGCGCCGGGTATTTACGCAGTTAAGGGCATGTGATGCTAAAGCCAGCCGCTCGGCGGATACCCGACTGGAAAGTGCCTAAACAATATGGTTCCTGGGTCTTTGATCAAGGTTCACTTACCAAGAGGCTTATCGAAGCATCAAATAATAACTTTAGTGTGCGTGTCACTTATCAAGGCTGGGCTGTACCAAGTCTTGAGGAGAGGCGGATACTAAAAGTGAGAGAGCGTCAGAAAGCGCTGGTCAGGGAAGTTGAGCTGCTTTGTTTCGGAGAAGTATGGGTGATAGCGCGCAGTATTATTCCGAAAACAACGCTAAGTGGTTATGAAAGACAGCTTCAGTATTTGGGAGATAAGCCTTTAGGCGCATTTCTGTTTAAATCCAGAGTTATGACGCGTAGTAAGCTTGAAAGTGTCTCCTTGGTGAAACAGTTTAAAGAACCCGTATTTGGGCGGCGCTCGGTATTTTTTCTTCGTCAGAAACCATTGCTGGTGAGCGAACTATTTATGCCTCGGGTATTTGAGGCAAGCAAACGAGAGAAATAGGCATATGAATACTCAGAGTAAACCCGCGTTTGCAAGTGTTGCAATGGACTACGTAAGGCTTGCGAGGTTGGATAAGCCTATAGGTATTTATCTGGTTTTGTGGCCAACGCTTTGGGCATTATGGTTTGCTGCCGAGGGCATACCAGCTATGGATGTGTTAGCTATTTTTATCGCCGGCTCTGTTTTCATGCGCTCGGCAGGCTGCGTAATCAATGACTTTGCGGATAGAAAAATAGACGGTCATGTAAAGCGCACTGAAGCTCGCCCTCTGGTGACGGGGCGGGTGAGTGCAAAACAGGCTTTGATCTTTTTCGCCGTTTTATGTCTGTTGTCTTTCATCCTGGTTTTGTTTACCAATGAACTGACAATTTACCTTTCATTTGGTGCACTCGCACTTGCTTCTGCTTATCCCTTCATGAAGCGCTATACTTATTTACCACAGGTGGTCTTAGGTGCTGCATTTGCCTGGTCCGTTCCTATGGCTTATGCCGCGCAAGTGAATGAACTGCCTGCGCATATCTGGTTGATCTATATGGCAACAGTCTTGTGGACCGTTGCTTATGATACGATGTATGCCATGGTCGATAGGGATGATGATATCAAAATCGGCGTTAAATCCACGGCCATCTTATTTGGTTCGGCTGATCGGGCGATTATCGCATTTTTGCAGGTTTTGGTGATATTGACGCTGAGCTTGTTAGGTGAACAGCTTGAAATGGGGCAGTTTTACTTTCTGAGTATTGTCGTTGCGTCGGTACTATTTGTATATCAGCAGCACTTGATTCGCCATCGTGACAGAGATGAGTGCTTTAAGGCGTTTTTGAACAATAACTGGGTGGGTATGGTTTTATTCCTGGGACTGTTTCTAGACTTTTATGTCAGGTGAATTGTAAAACTTCGCAAAAAGGAGCGCTCATTAGGTTCTCAGCATAGGCTTACAGTGTAGTGTCATAAAACTGTAACAGCTTGCCGTTTTAATACAGTTTGATTTTTGGAGTAAGTACTATGTCAGAAAAAACCGTATTAATTGTTGATGATGAAGCATCAATCAGAGAAATGATTGCTGTTGCTTTAGAAATGGCTGATTACAATTGTATCGAAGCTTCAAATGCGCAGGATGCATTTATTGCTATTGTGGATCAACGTCCCGATATGATTTTACTTGATTGGATGTTGCCAGGCACTAGCGGAATTGAATTGGCAAGACGCTTGAAACGCAATGAAGCGACCAGTGATATCCCTATTATTATGCTGACAGCTAAAACCGAAGAGGATAATAAAGTACAGGGTTTGGAAGTCGGTGCCGACGACTATATTACTAAGCCTTTTTCTCCTCGTGAATTGGTTGCTCGTCTTAAAGCTGTACTTCGTCGTGCGACGCCTGCGGGTGTCGAAAGTGAAATCGAAATAGATGGATTGGTACTTGACCCAGTTTGTCATCGCGTTACCGCTCACAATAATTTGCTGAGCATGGGGCCAACTGAGTTTAAGCTACTGCAGTTCTTTATGACGCATCAAGACCGCGTTTATAGCCGTTCCCAGCTACTTGATCAAGTTTGGGGTGGCAATGTCTATGTTGAAGATCGAACCGTTGATGTTCATATTCGGCGCCTTCGCAAGGCATTAGGTGAAAGGCATGAATACCTGGTTCAAACTGTTCGAGGTACTGGCTATCGTTTTTCTGCTCAAGGTGCTGCATAGCGCTTGAGCATTGGTAACTTTGTTATAAAATAAGAAAGGTGGCAAGGAGCTCGATTTTTCATGCACATGACTTCGATCATTGACGAAGGGTGCACACTCTCTGTACCGTTTGCGTTTTAATGGCAAACTATTGAATCAGAGAATGAATCTGTCTTCCTGTGCTGGAGCATAAGGTTATGCACAAACGAATCATCGGTCACTTATACTCCCTTTTTTGGGCTGTGATTGGCTTGCTGGTACTTGGCCTGCTGATTGGGGAATTAGCGTGGGTTCTCGCGATTGGCTGCTTTGCCTACTTAGCCTGGACAATCAGCCAGGCTGTTAAGCTGCATCGTTGGCTTTACAGTGTACAAGAAGACCAAGCAATTCCCGAAAGCCATGGTTTATGGGGCGATCTGTTTGACGGTCTATATCAAATTCAATATCAAAATCGCATTACTCAAGAAAACTTGCGGTCAATGATTGCTCGTGTCCAATTATCTACCAATGCACTAAAAGAGGCTGTCGTCATGACTAACTCTGAAGGTGCGATGGACTGGTGGAATGACTCTGCAAGTACAGTACTTGGCTTTAAACGAGAGTCAGATAGAGGTCAGCTGATAACAAATTTGCTTAGAGACCCTTCCTTTAAGCGATATTTTGAAAGCAAGAATTACGACGAACCTTTAGAGCTACGTTCACCTTTAAATAAAAGTGCAACTTTGCAAGTACATATCACTTTGTTTGGCAAAGATGACCGCTTGGTTTTCGCGCAAGATGTGACGCGTGTGCAGCGACTTGAACAGATGCGGCGTGACTTCGTTAGCAATGTTTCTCATGATATGAGAACGCCATTGACGGTTATTAGAGGTTATATCGAAACCTTCCAGGATGCTGAAGATACACCTAAGAAGTGGCGAAGAGCCTTAAATTCAATGCAAGAGCAAACGAAACGGATGGAAAGCCTGATTAGTGACCTCTTGTTACTCGCCAAGTATGAAACTGAAGGCCTGCCTAGTAATACTCAAGCGATCGATATCGAACCGGTACTACAAGAAGTCTACCGCGACGCACGAGCCTTTAGCGCTGACAAAAATCAGAATATTCGTTTGGACTTTGAAAGCACCAAACCCTGTTTATTTACCGGTGACTCTCGTCAGCTTTATAGCGCCTTCTCAAACCTTGCGTTTAATGCAGTTAAGTATACGCCCACCGGTGGTGATATCGACATCAGCTGGTGGCTGGATGAAGAAGGTGCTCACTTTTGTGTGCGTGATACCGGTGAAGGTTTTGATTCCGTTCACATCCCTCACTTGACGGAACGCTTCTATCGAACGGACCCCAGCAGAGACCACTCAAGTGGCGGCTCAGGCTTGGGCTTAGCGATCGTGAAGCATGTATTGATCAATCATAATGCCGAGCTGGAAATCCATAGTGAAGAAGGCATAGGCAGTGAGTTTATTTGTCACTTCCCGGCATCGATAATGGTTTCCAGTAGCTCGGCTAATGAACAGAAAGCGCTAGCAAATGCATCTTGATGAGCTATCTGCATTTACTTGGATAGCTTTTTCTGCGCCTCTGCTTCAAAGTTCATATTGATATTGCCTAAAGATCTTTCTTCGTTTACCCAAAATGCGACCGCGCCACACACCGCAGCGGGCAGTGCCAGAAAATTCACGATAGGCAGAAGCGTTGCCCCAAACGTTACCAGCCCAAAACCTAGTGATGTCAGACGATGGCTAGCCAGGTAGTTTTTCATATCGGGGAAGCTCATCTTATTATTATCTGCCGGGTAGTCGATATATTGAATGGCCATCATCCAGGCTGAGAAAATAATCCAGATAACAGCAATAATCACATTCAAGCCGGGGATTAAGCCTAAAACCAATAGCACTAGCACCCGCGGGATATAATAAACAAGCTTTTGGAGTTCTCGCATGATGGTTCTGGGAACCATTGCCAGTAGCTCGCTCCATGAGAAGTCTTCACCTTTATCTTGGCCGCTTAAGTGCTTTTCAGTGAGTTCTGCCAGGTAGCCATAAAAAGGAGCGCCGATTAAATTCGCGGCGGCAATAAAGCCATAAAACAGCGTCATTAAGATGGCTAAGAAGTAGATTCCCCAGAATAACCACTCCATGAATCCTAGCCATTCTGGGACCCAAGACAATAAGGTCGCCATCCAACCGTCTACTAGGCTATATGCCCACATGATGAGCAGCGTAAACAAGATGATATTTACGGTTAAAGGAACCAGTAAAAATAGGCGAAAGCCGGGCTGGCAAATGATCTTGAAACCTTGAGCCAGATAGCCAAAGCCGGTAAACATATTTCCCTTCATGTGAAGATTCGCTCCTGATCAGAATATCGTCTAAGAAATTTATAGGGCTTAATAGGGTTGTAGGCAGTGTATAATAGCTCGCTTGGAGTTTCAGCAGTGCTCTGATGAAATCAAAGTAATGTCACTAGGTAGTTGTAGCCAATGCGTCCAGATTTTCAAATCGAGATTGTTTATTCAGATGAACAGCTTGTGGTGGTTAATAAGCCCTCCGGTTTGCTATCAGTTCCGGGCAGAGGCCCCGACAAAGCTGATTGCTTGCTGAGCCGCTTACAAGACCAATTTCCCACTATCAGGGTGGTTCATCGTTTGGATTGCGCAACCTCGGGCTTGATGGTCTTGGCGCTTGATGCGGATTCCCACAGGGAGCTTAGTAGGCAGTTTCATGACAGAGAAGTCAAAAAGCGCTATGAAGCCTTGGTTTATGGCTTTATGGAAGATGAAAGTGGCGAAGTTAATCAGCCATTGAAGACCGACTGGCCCAATCGGCCTCGACAGATGATTTCACATGAAGGTAAAGCTGCTCAGACCTTCTATCAATGTACGACTCGCTCAGAACAGGCATCGAGAGTCATCCTCACGCCGATAACAGGTCGCTCTCATCAACTACGTGTTCATATGCTATATACCGGCCATCCAATATTGGGCGATGGGCTTTATGCTCACGAGTCGGCATTAAAGGCTAGTAGCCGTTTATGCCTACATGCCACAGACTTAAGTATCTACCAGCCAAAGACTAAAACTTTTATGGAGTTCTCAAGTGCTACACCTTTTTAGTCAGATAATCCAGTTTACCTGGCTGAACAAAATCGTTTTGTACCTTGCTTTGCTGTTCTCTTGTATTGCCGCGTTTTCACCCCTTACGGGGCTGGAGCAAGTTAATGTGAGTGACAAGGTGCTCCACCTAGTAGCATTTTTTGTACTTTCTTTATTGGTTCAAATTGCCTATCCAAGGCTAGGTTTAAGGGCAATACTATTTTGCTTGGCTTGCTTTGGTCTGGGTATTGAGCTTGTTCAGGCTTACTTGCCCCACCGTAGTTTCGAGCTAAATGATTGGTTTGTAGACTTGTTAGGCACAGTGATTCACCTGATCCTTATTGCGCCAACTATTAAGAGCAAGTGTTTGAGTGGTAAATACGCACCTTGTTAAATTCTTCAAACTCATTTAGGTCTGGACAAGTACGGGCTTCTTTTACTTCAAGCAAATCGTAAGCGGAAGAGGGCAGTACTTTTACGCGGGAGTCAGCAAGAAGTACTTGAGGACATTTAGTGGTAAACAAATCTAGCAAGTCGTGATTATCTTTGTCATATAGTACATCCGCCGCGGTGATCAGGTCGAGCTCTTCATCAAAAGCCATAAAGTCTTCAGAGTAGTCAAAGCTCAGAGAGTTGAGTTCGGCATTTGCACGACAAGCTTCAAGAGCGTCTGAGTCGATATCACAAGCTATGACTTTTTTGGCACCAGCCTTGGCAGCAGCGACTGCAACAACACCCGAGCCGCTACCAAAATCTAGCACTGTCTTACCACGCACATATTCCGGGTTCTCCAGAATGAACTGAGCCAAAACCTGTCCACTTGCCCAACAAAAAGACCAGTAGGCAGGTTCGGCCACAACAGCCTGTGCTTCGTCATGGCTAAGTGGGCCCTGTAATACAGCTGGGTCAAACAGATAAAGGCCGATTGCAGGGCAGGCGGGAGGTTTAGTCGCCTTGACACGACCTTTAGCGAGAGTTTTATTTAAGTTAGCGTTGAGTGTATCGACAGTATTCATGACATTTTAATGATGATTGACAGTGTTAAGTTGACCAGCTTGGTGTAGCTACTTTATGCTGCGAGGAATAATAACAACAGCATTTCGATGCATCATAGATAATACAATAAAGTTACTTTTAAACTAGGGTAAAAAAGGAAGACTATGGAAAATATAACTGAAACTACAGATAAGCTAGAAGGCTATGCTGATATAGCTGTAGAAGCTGCAATTCTTTACGGGCCAAAAGTTGTTCTGGCTATTGTTACCTTGATAATTGGTCTTTGGGTGATAAATCGAATTGTTAGCAAGGTTGAAAAGCATTTTACGTCTAAAGCGGATCCAACGCTTGGTTCGTTTGTCAGTAGCCTGGCGTCAGTCATCTTCAAGATGATGCTATTGATTGCTGTTGCATCAATGGTTGGTATTGAAACTACTTCTTTCGTTGCAGTACTCGGTGCTGCTGGCTTGGCCGTTGGTTTGGCATTGCAGGGCAGTTTGTCAAACTTCGCTGGCGGTGTTTTGATCTTGCTATTCAAGCCTTTCAAAGTAGGCGACTTAATTGATGCTCAAGGCCATATTGGTGTCGTTAAGGAAATTCAGATCTTTAACACAATTCTAACAACGGCAGATAATCGCGTCGTTATTATTCCAAACGGTGCCCTATCAAATAGCAGTATGGTTAATATCAACCAGCTGGATACTCGCCGTGTTGATTTCGTTTTTGGTATTGGTTATAGCGATGATATTGATAAAGCGAAAGCGATTATTGAAGGCTTGATCACTTCAGATTCTCGTGTATTAAAAGATCCTGAGCATTTGATTGCGATCTCTGAATTAGCGGATAGTTCAGTCAACTTTACCGTTAGGGTTTGGACTAAGACGGCGGACTACTGGGCAGTTCACTTCACAATGTTCGAAGCAGTTAAGAAAGCGTTTGATGAGCAAGGAATTAGTATTCCGTTCCCTCAACAAGACGTACATATGCATACAGTTCAATAACCTACGCACTAGCGCCGGTTATTTAAGACGTTATTTGTTTTGCTGATAAAAGGCGCTCTTTTGAGCGCCTTTTTTATTAATAAACGTATTTCCTAACCTGCGAAAGAATGAAAACAAGTGTGATAATACTGCTGAAAAACTGGAAAAAAACTCATCTATAAACGACGCTAATAAAAAGATACTTTTTGTTACTTCAACTTATCTTTGTTCGTGACTAAGATGAAGTTAAGAAAGAATTTAGTATCAACGAATTTTGCTGGTCTCTATCTGCCTGTGCATAGCGCTTCAGAAATACGAAGTGACTGAGACAAAGCAATAATTACGATTGTCTCGATCTACTAAAGACAAAAATAACGAGTGTTAGGCAGTTATAGAGGTACTGGAAATGCCAGTTGAACAGCTAAAGCAATATCTAGATTCGAATGACGTTCAATACGTATCAATAGAACATTCGGTAGCATATACCGCAAAAGAGATCGCTGAACGTATTAAACTTAAAGGTGACCAAATGGCGAAAACCGTTATGGTCAATTTGGACGGTTGTATGTCGATGGTGGTGCTACCCGCATCATGTCGAATACGCTGGGATCAATTTATGAGAGCCATGGGAACCGAGCTGGTCGCCCTGGCAACAGAAGATGAATTTAAAGACCGTTTCCCATCATGCGAAGTGGGTGCTATGCCACCATTCGGCAATTTATATGATGTCCCCATCTATATGTATGAAGGGTTCGATGAAACCGGTGATATTGCCTTTAGAGCAGGAAATCACCACGAAGTGATTAAAATGAAGCTCTCTGATTATATGGAACTAGCGCATCCGATGACGCTAAATGAGGGCTTCGCAAAGATTGGTATGAAGAAGCCAAGCTGGTTGTTAAAGAAGAAGGCCGGGTAGAAAACCTAGCCTTCTATTGTTTACCGTTTACAATCTCCGGGCCTTACAGCAGGCGGCCTGAACTGCGGCTCGGGGATTTATTCTTTTAATTGCTAGCGAACATAGAGAATCAGGTCTTCGTATCCTCGTCGGATGCGAAATGCCTGCACATTTCGCTGCCTCAAATAAGACTTAAGCTCTGCAATATTTCTAATCCTGCTTCGGTTGACCGCGAAGATTATATCCCCTTGCTCAAAGCCTACTCGTTTAGCGATCGAATTATTGCTCAGTTCTTTAACCTGAATGCCAATAGCTTCTTCTTGATCACTTGGAATGAGATCCATTAACAGGCTTCCGCTCAAATAAGAAGAGACTTTGTCACCAGCTATTTCCGGGACAGGTATGGCTTCGATCTCAATTTCGAGCGCTTTGTTATTGCCATTGCGAATAATCTCAAGATCAAGGGTTCTGCCAATTGCAGAAAGTCCAATTCTGTTTTGGATATCATTGGCATTCCTGATGGCCCGACCATTTGCCTTAGTAATAATGTCGCCCTGCTTTAGACCTGCATCATCTGCTGCGCTGCCATCCTCGATACTACTGACAATAGCCCCCTGATAGGTATTAAGCTGATGTGTTCCGAACGAGAAGGCTTCAGCTAACTCAGGGCTTAAGTCTTGGAAACGGGCACCGATACCGCCGCGTTTTACTTCACCAAACTGGATAAGTTGTGACATAACTGATTGGCTGACTTCAGTTGGAATGGCAAAGCCAATGCCAACGTTTCCTCCGGCTGGAGCGATAATGGCGGAGTTGATGCCAACTAAGTTGCCATTGAGGTCAATTAATGCGCCGCCTGAATTGCCGGGGTTAATGGAGGCATCGGTTTGAATAAAATCTTCGTACCCCTGGATGCCAAGACCATTCCGCCCAAGTGCGCTGACAATTCCAGTAGTCACCGTTTGCCCAATACCAAAGGGGTTACCAATGGCAATTACAAAGTCGCCAACGGCTAGGGAGTTAGAGTCGGCGATTTTCAAAGATGACAACTTTTCTGCATCGATCTTCAGCAAAGCGATATCAACCTTCTTGTCGGAACCTACTAAGGTGGCTTTGAATTGACGCCCGTCCTGAAGTTTTACTTCGATATCGTTAGAGTCAGCAATGACATGATGATTGGTAAGAATATAGCCTTCTTTTGCATCAACTATTACACCGGAGCCAGCACTTTGAACTTGGCGTGACTCTTCAATTTCATCAGGAAAAGAGAAGAAATGTCGAAAAAATGGTGACTGTAGTAAAGGGTTATATTTACGCTGAATGGTATAGGTCGCAATATTAACCACGGCTGGCGCTGACTCCTTAATGATCGGCGCGAGAGAGGGTTGTGAATTTCCTTCTATCAGACGTTGCGGAAAGCCAGCGGCTTGAAGTGAAAAAGAGAAACTTAAGCTGAGCAAGATGAACAAAGTCAAACCGTATTGCTTGAAGTTAAAAAACACATTATTTGATAATTGATTAAGACGCATCTTTTTATTGTCCTTCACTGGGTATTACAGGCGATATTATAAGCTCAAAGGTGTGATTGTTGGGAAGTTCTTGCATAATACTGCAAAAGATTTGCTGAGAGGAAAAGCATGAGCAAGCAATATGATGTAGTGATTGTCGGTGCCGGTATGGTCGGCGCTGCCATTGCCTGTGGATTGGCTCGATCGAACTTTAAAGTTGCGGTCATTGACCCGCTATTACCCCCTGCGTACGTAGAAGGCGAAGCACCTCACATTCGGGTATCGGCGATCAGCTATGCGAGTGAACAGATATTAAAAAACCTGGGTGCATGGCAATATATCGAAGGCAAACGCTTATGTCCTTATCGACGTTTAGCAGTAAATGAGATGCCTGCTAAAAAGGGGCTATCTGCCTTATTGCCTGACATCTCGACATGGGCAAGAACCGAGTTTGATTGCAGTCAGATTGGCCAGAGTCATCTTGGCAATATTATTGAGAATGATATTGTTCATCTCGCTTTGCATGAAGCAATGAACGGCCTGGAAAATGTTAGCGTCTATTGTCCAGACAAAATTGAAGAGATGGAATTGGATGGTGAGCTGAAAACCCTGACACTATCAAAAGCAGGAGACATTAGCGGGCGCGTAGTGATTGGTGCCGATGGCGCACAGTCACGTGTGCGAGAACAAGCCAGCCTCGGTCAATATAAAGACAAATATGCGCAGCATGCTTTTGTCTGCACTGCTGCGTATGAAGGCAGTCAGGAAGATATTACCTGGCAGTCATTCACCTCTCATGGACCCTTGGCATTTTTGCCCTTGGCCGATAGTGGTAAGGAACACTTTGGCTCACTCGTCTGGTACGACTTGCCTGAAAGTGTCGGCAAATTATCGCAGATGGGTAACGAGGAGCTGTTAGCGACGATCAAAGCTGCTTATCCTTCAGAGCTTCCTACCATTACACGCATTGTAGAGCACGCTAGCTTCCCTTTATTTAAGTCCCATGCCATTAACTATGTCCGCCAGGGTGTGGCATTGGCGGGGGATGCAGCACATACTATCAATCCTTTAGCCGGGCAGGGCGTTAATCTGGGCTTTATGGATGCTGCGATGCTAATCGAAATTCTGGGGCAAGCACACTTAGCGGGCGAAGATATTGCTAGCCTTGAAGTCCTGCAGCGTTATCAAAAAAGTAGACGACCAGAGAACCAGAAAATGATGAGCATTATGGATATGTTCTATCATGGCTTTAGTAATGAGTTGCTGCCGCTAAGGGTGGTAAGAAATATAGGCCTGGGTCTAGCAAATAATTCCGGGCCTGCGAAAAATAAAGTGATGCAGTATGCGGTGGGCGCAATAGGTAACTTGCCTAAACTTGCTCAAGCCTAAAGGAAGCAAACGAGGAAAAAACAATGACAGAAACGCTATTTACCAAAATTATTGATCGTCAGATTCCTGCAGATATCGTCTATGAAGATGACATCTGCCTGGCATTCAAGGATATTCAGCCAACCGCTCCCGTACACTTGCTTATCATCCCTAAAAAACCAATCGCGACGATTAACGATATGGATGAAGGTGATAAGGAAACATTTGGACATTTGTTCTTTGTTGCCAAGAATATTGCCGCCGATATGGGCTTCGCAGAAGATGGTTACCGTGTTGTGATGAATTGCAATGAATATGGTGGACAAAGCGTCTACCACGTACACCTGCATTTAATCGCTGGTAAACCTTTGGGTTGGCCTCCTTTCACCGAGAAGCTTAAAGTCTGAGCAAGTGTAAACAAGGGTAAAACCATTGCTGACAGACTAATATTTAAGCACCCTCTTCGTTAAACTAGAGCTACCTAAACGAAGAGCGTGGTGAAATATGATCTGGAACCTGGAAGAAAGAAAGTCTAATAAGAGCCTACAGTCAATACTACAAGGCTTGGTATTATTTGCCATGATGTTTTCATTGGCGGCACTTGCTGAAGCTGATGAACTTTCTTCTCGTCTGGAATCACACTTCAATGCCGATAGCTCGTATCGCTTTATCAACTATGAAAGTGTTAATCAGGTGCATGCTGATGAGTATGGCAGCATGCGCTACTTAGTGATGGATTTTGATTTGCGACTTGCCAGTAATGATCTTCAAGGCAGTATTCACCAGATTTGTAATACTGTCTTGGCAGATAGGCAGTTAATAAAAGACCTATCTCGTCATGGCTATGATATGGTTTCAGTATCATTTGATAGGCAGTCACAGTATGACTGCCTATAAATACCTAAAAAAACAAACGCTCTAACTCCTTACCCGGGTCTGCCGCCCGCATAAATGCTTCACCGACTAAGAAGGCGTTCACATCACGTTCTTGCATAGCGATCACGTCTTCTCGAGCATGTATGCCGCTTTCTGTGACCACAATCCTATCTTCGGGAATCTGCTTCAATAAGTTAAAGGTGTTATCGAGTGATACTTCGAAAGAGTGAAGGTCCCGATTATTAATGCCGATTAAGCGAGTTTCCAGCGTTAAGGCATCTTTAAGCTCTGCTTCATTATGAACTTCGACCAAAACATCCAGGCCGATTTCATGGGCGATGCCACTTAACTCCTGCATTTGATCTTTTGTTAGGCAAGCGGCAATCAGTAGCACGCAATCAGCATTCACAACGCGGCTTTCGTAGATCTGATAAGGCGCGACCATAAAATCCTTACGGATAATCGGCAAGGCGCTCGCAGCACGAGCTTGTTGCAAATAGTCCTCATGGCCTTGGAAAAAATCACGGTCAGTAAGTACCGATAAACAGGCTGCACCGGCCTTCTCATAACTTTCGGCAATGGCGGCAGGTACAAAGTCCTCTCGAATAATTCCTTTGCTTGGTGATGCCTTCTTGATCTCGGCAATAATGGCAGGCAAATTGTTCGCGTTCTTGGATTCTATCGCCCGCACAAAGCCGCGGGTCTCATCCCGATCGAAGGCTTGTGCCTTGCAGTCGGCTAGCTTTAGCGTGCTTTGTCTTTCCTCAATTTCCTGCCACTTGCGTGCGACAATCTTTCGCAGAATGGTTGGAGTTTTATCGCTGGCTGAATCTGGGCCAAAAGAAACGTCTGACATAATGAATCCGGTATATAAAGTTATTCTGCAAATACGCGCGTAAAGCTCGCCAAGTCATTTAATTTAGCTAAAGCTACGCCAGAACCAATGGCATCGGATGCCAGCTCAACGCCTTCAGCCAAACTACTAGCCAGGTCAGAAGCATAGATCGCTGCACCGGCATTTAAAGTAATAATTGAGCGTGCTTTTTGCGCAGCCTCGCTTTGTTCCTTTCCTAAAGCTGCTTTTATCAAGTTTAGGCTTTGTTCTGCACTATCGACACCCAAGCCATCAAGTGAAGCTCGCGCCAGGTCAAAGTCTTCTGGTTTGATGGTGTATTCACTGACTACGCCATCCTTGAGTTCAGCGACATGGCTGTCGCCGGAAATAGTGATCTCATCGAGGCCGTCACTCGCGTGGACGATGAGTACATGCTCGCTACCCAGACGTTTTAATACTTCAGCCATAGGCTTACACAAAGCACTATTGAATACGCCGATCACTTGCTTACCAACGTTAGCAGGGTTAGTCATGGGGCCAAGCATATTGAAGATGGTACGAATAGCCATCTGCTTCCGGGGGCCAATAGCATGCTTCATAGCGCTATGGTGAGCTGGTGCAAACATAAAACCAACACCAATTTCCTCAATACAACGCTGTACTTGCTCGGGGCTTAAAGACAAATTAATGCCTGCAGCTTCGAGTACATCAGCACTGCCAGTGCTGCTAGAAACGCTACGGTTACCATGCTTTGCTACCTTGCCACCCGCTGCAGCTACCACAAATGCACTGGCTGTCGAGACGTTAAACAAGTTAGCACCATCGCCGCCGGTGCCACAGGTATCTACCAAGTGTTCGCCGCTGATATCTACTTTAGTAGAGAGCTCTCGCATCACCTGAGCAGCGCCGGTAATTTCATCAATGCTTTCGCCTTTCATGCGCAAAGCAACTAGGAAACCGCCAATTTGAGCTTCTGTCGCTTGGCCTGTCATAATCTGTTGCATGACAGACTGCATTTCATCGGTTGCTAGGTCGGTGTTTTCAACGACTTTTGCCAGAGCTTGAGTAATATCCATGCGTATACCTATTTTTATTCGCTTATCGTTTTATCTTATCGGTCTAAGAAATTCTTAAGTAAGTCATGACCGTGTTCACTTAGAATTGACTCAGGGTGGAATTGAACCCCTTCAATATCAAGTTCCTTGTGGCGAACACCCATGATCTCTTCGACACTACCGTCTTCGTTTTCAGTCCATGCCGTGATTTCCAGGCAATCAGGTAGCGTATCTTTACAAATAACCAGTGAGTGGTAACGGGTTGCGGTGAAAGGGTTAGTCAATCCCTTAAATACGCCCCTATCGTTATGATGCATGGCTGAAGTCTTACCGTGCATCACCTGCCCGGCACGAATGATATTTCCGCCAAAAGCCTGGCCAATACTTTGGTGACCCAAACAAATACCAAGAATTGGAAGCTTGCCTTTAAAGTGCTCAATGGCAGCCAGTGATACACCGGCTTCGTTTGGCGTACAGGGGCCAGGTGAAATCACAATTTTACTAGGTTTTAGCGCTTCAATTTCTTCGATGGTAATTTCATCGTTACGGTAAACATGAACATCGGCACCGAGTTCGCCCAAGTACTGAACAACGTTGTAGGTAAACGAGTCGTAGTTATCAATCATTAATAGCATTGTTTTTCTCCTTACCCGTCTAAGCCTTGAGTTGCCATTGCCACCGCTCTGAATACAGCGCGCCCTTTATTCATGGTTTCATCCCACTCACTTTGCGGTACCGAGTCTGCAACGACTCCCGCACCGGCTTGAATATGCAATACCTGGTCTTTTATGACCGCGGTGCGAATGGCAATCGCCGTGTCCATATTGCCATTCCATGAGAGGTAACCAACAGCGCCGCCATAAACGCCCCGCTTAACCGGCTCAAGCTCATCGATGATTTCCATCGCACGAATTTTCGGGGCACCACTTAGAGTACCGGCAGGGAAAGTCGCGCGTAATACATCAATCGGACTGGTATCGGGTTTTAGCTTGCCGGTCACGTTCGAGACAATGTGCATAACATGAGAGTAGCGCTCTATCACCATTTTATCGGTGAGCTCTACACTGCCAATTTCACTAACGCGGCCAGCATCATTTCGTCCTAAATCGATTAGCATCAAATGCTCGGCGCATTCTTTAGGATCTGCGAGTAGGTCTTTCTCTAAGGCTAAGTCTTCTTCTTCATTCATGCCGCGCTTGCGAGTACCAGCAATCGGCCGAACAGTAACTTCACCCTCTTCTACGCGCGCAAGTATTTCAGGTGATGAGCCGACAATATGAAACTCGCCCAAGTTCAAAAAGTACATATAGGGAGAAGGATTCAAACAGCGTAAGGAGCGATACAGATTCAAAGGCTCAGCAGTAAACGGAATCGACATGCGCTGTGAAATCACCGTTTGCATCACGTCACCAGAGAGTACGTATTCCTTAATGGTATCGACAGCGTCTTTAAACTTGTCTTCAGAAAATCCAGATATAAAGTCGCTTTCTTTTATGTCAGTTTGTGTGGCTTCTTGAGCCGGCTCCGCGCAGGTATTATTCCGTAAACGATGAACCAATAAATCCAGTACCGACTGAGCTATTTGATAAGCATCTTCAGTGGCAGGGTCTGCATGATGAATAAGTATCAACTTGCCACTTAGGTTATCGAATACAACCAGCTGGTCAGACACCATAAGCAAGATATCAGGTGTACCCAAAGGATCTTCAGGACAGCTGTCAGCAAGCTTTGGTTCAATGTATCGAACGGTGTCATAACCAAAGTAGCCAACCAAACCGCCATTGAAGCGTGGTAAGCCTTCTATTTCGGGCACCTTGAAACGCGTTTGGAATTCCTCAACAAAAGCTAAAGGGTCACTGCACTCGTGTCGCTCGATGATTTCGCCATCTTGCTCGAGTGTGGCTGTGGAGCCAGAAATTCTAAGTACTTGCGTACAAGGCAAACCGATGATGGAGTATCGGCCCCATTTCTCGCCACCATGAACAGACTCTAGTAAATAAGAATAGGTGCCGTTAGCGAGTTTAAGATAAGTACTTAAGGGCGTATCGAGGTCAGCCAAGACTTCACGCGTGACAGGAATGCGATTGTAGCCTTGAGCCGCTAGTTGTGAAAAATGCTCAGGTGTCATAGGGTGTTCCTAACTAAATTCATAATCTATTAATTAAAACGAAGCGGTATACAGCGCAGGAGCTGCAAATATTGAACGAGCGCGTGCTCAATTAGCTAGCTTCGCCAGCGGCAGGGAAGCAGCGCACGAAGGGCTGCGAAATTATGAACGGATGTAGACACTGAACAGTCTCTCTACTCTAATCAATTAATAGGTATAAAACGGCCTACAGATTACCTCAGGCCTGTGAGTGAATCAATAGCTCAGGGTGCATGCTAGCTCGCTATTTGAGACTCTCATAGCTTTAAATATAGCAATTTTAGCCAAGGCAGCTGCTTAAGCTAAAAAAGACTACATTTTTTTGCTAAGACAGGTATATTAATTGAGGGCTAGGAATACTTAGCTCAATGCGAACAGGATGTTTGCAGAATCTATTTCTATACTTTTTAAAAGGACTTAAAAATGAAGAACTTTCTTAAGCGCCCAACGATGGCGCTATCTGTGTTATTGGCTTCCTCATCACTTCAAGCTTTACCTGTTTATATCAATGAGTTTCACTATGATAATCAGGGGGCTGATCAAAATGAGTTTGTTGAAATAGCAGGCTTAAGTGGTACAGACTTACTTGGTTGGCAACTCGAGTTTTATAATGGCAATAATGGCCGACGTTATATGTCATGGGACTTATCTGGTAGTTTTTCCGATCAGCAGGCAGGCTATGGTGTGTTAGCCTTTACCGGCTCTGGTGGTCTGCAAAATGGTGGCAATGATGGTATTGCCTTGGTAAATAATCTGGGCGACTTAGTACAGTTTATTAGCTACGAAGGCTCCCTTGTCGCAACAAATGGTTCAGCTTTGGGCGCCACAAGTATCGATGTTGGCGTTGTAGAGTCACCGTCTACGGCTTTGGGTAGCTCAATACAGTTAAGTGGCACAGGAGAAAGCTCTGAAGCGTTTGCTTGGGTCTTGGGGCAAGCTTCCCAAGGGGCTTTTAATACCGATCAACTTTATCAGGCGCCTATTGTTTCTGGTCCTGTCGTACCAGATATTCCGACATTCACTGAGCCGGGTTCAAACCCTGATGTGGTATCGGTACCAGAACCTGCCAGCTTAAGCCTGCTGGGCTTGGGGTTACTCTTACTTGGTCAAATACGCCGGGGCGCTAAAATGCGAAGTTAGGGGAAGTAGGCGCTCGGTTTTGCAACAAGCTGAGCGCCTTGGATGACGTTTGGGCTAGGAAATGCCAGCTAACTTGGCTCTCATTGCTGCGATGGTTGCCTGATAGTCATCGGTATTGAATATGGCTGAGCCGGCAACAAAAGTGTCGGCACCAGCTTGTGCTATCTCGGCTATATTGTTGATATTGACGCCACCGTCAATTTCCAATCGGATATCTTTACCTGAATCATTAATCAACTTGCGTGCTTGTCGAAGTTTATCGAGTGTACCAGGAATAAACTTTTGGCCGCCAAATCCGGGGTTAACGGACATGAGCAAAACCATATCGAGCTGGTCAAGGGTATGGTCAAGGTAGTGTAAGGGGGTAGCCGGGTTAAAAACTAAGCCCGCCTTGCAGCCACCATCTTTGATGAGTTGTAATGAGCGATCAATATGCTCAGAAGCCTCTGGATGAAAGGTGATATAGGTCGCACCAGCATCGATAAAGCTTTTGATCATATCATCGACTGGCTTCACCATTAGGTGAGCATCAATTGGAGCTGTCACGCCGTGCTTTCGAAGCGCCTCACAAACCATTGGGCCAATTGTCAGGTTAGGGACATAATGATTATCCATCACATCGAAGTGAACGATATCAGCACCGGCTTCGAGAACATTCTCGACTTCTTCACCTAGGCGTGCAAAGTCGGCAGAAAGAATAGAGGGGGCGATCAAAAATTGGCTCATGGTTTCCTCGGAATTAATAATTTGCGCTATTCTAACGTAGAAGCGCTGGTGCGAATAGTTTAGTTGCCGATAAGTAAAGTGTTAAGCCTATTGATGATAGGTTTGTGCCTCCGAGTGTCACTAAGATGAGTTTTTATATGAAATGGTTTTGCCTTGCTCTTGTTACTCTTATATTCAGTTCTAGCATGGTGCTGGCGGAAGATGCACCTGACGCCTCTGAAGGCAAAGAAGAAAGTGAAACCAAGAGTGAGGCGCTTAGAGTTGGACATATAGATCTAGATAAGGTGACTCAGCAAGCCCTGATATCGGAATTGAGGCAAAAAGAAGTAGTTTGGCTGGATGTTGAGTACCCCATACCTGAAGGTGGTTCTTCTGCTGGAAGTGTTCAGGTTCTGGCTTTACAAAGACCTTCTCAAAAGCCGCAACAACATGGTGCTGTTTTATTGGTTCCTGGTATCGGCCAGCATGCGGACTGGCCTCAAGTAATAAGGCCTGTACGCAGTGGGCTTCCAGAGGCGGGTTGGTATACCTTGGCGCTCTCATTACCAGGCGCTTCCATAGACAAAGTCCCAGAGCGAGCTTTACCAGTAAAGAAATTTGATGAGCTTGAACTAAGCCCTGCTTTGGCAGAAGCATTAAACAACAAGACAGCCAAAAACGAGGATAGTGGAAAAGATAAGTCAGATGGTGAGGCGGAAAAAAGTGAGCAAGCGGCAGACAAAGACGATGCAGTTACCGAAGACAGTTCTGATCCAGATAAACCTGTTGATATAGACCTTGCCGATAAAGAAAAGCAGCTAAAAGCAATTCCCTACCAAGACAAAGCGCTTGCGCACGTGAACGCTGGTATTTCGTACTTACAGCAGCAAGGCTATCAGAATATTGTTTTGTTAGCCTATCGCGCTTCAGCCAACATTGCCTTTGAGTATCTCAAGCAAAAGCAGGGGACATTTAGTAATAAAGGCTTTGCTCTGGTACTGGTTGACCCTGAGTTTGATGAACCTTTACAAGTCGATCTGGCAGAGCATTTAGGGCAAAACTTCCAGCCACCCGTCTTGGAGATGGTTAATTCGGTGGAAGATGAAAGTTCTGTCAAAGCGCGCTTGGCATCGGCAAACGTGGCTGGCGCAATTAACTATATGCAAGTGGACTATGCGTTTAATTTATCTGAAGGGCCACAGAAAAATTTGGTTCGACGAATTCGTTATTGGCTTGAGAAATATGCACCGGGTATGATTGTAGGTAATCGTTCCCGTTAAGTCGGCGAAGTAGCTGGACGGTAAGTTCATAGACGCTACAGATTACAATGCAGGGCATGACATAGCCAAACATGCGTTTAGGTGATCACTTTCCTTCATAGGCATCAGGCGAGTTTCCAGCCATGTCCTGCCTATCGAGCACGCCGACATCCAAGACAGGAGACGCATCAATATGCTGTGCATCCATCATTTGGGCAACGCGTTGCAGACTTGAAATAATCATCGTTTGCTCCCACTCCTGAAGGTCATTAAATTGTTTGGCAAATTGGTCCTGGAGAGGGGTGGGGGCATCCTTTAAAACTTCTAAGCCCGCATCGGTTAAGTAGGCGTGGACCTTACGCTTATCTTCCTTGGACCTTTCTCGATAGACAAATTCGCGCTTTTCCAAGCGGTCAAGAATGGTTGTGACGGTAGCTTGGCTCAAGCTCATGTCATGTGCCAGTTCACCAATGCTCACTTCGCCCTTATTTCTTATCGTTTGCAGCAAGAGAATCTGTGGTGCTGTTAGCCCGGTTGTTTTGGCTAAATGTTTGGAGTGGAGGTCTGTCGCCCGAATAACGCGACGAAGGGAAACCAAAACTTCTTCGATATGATCCAATGGACAGTCCTCATAAACTTGGTATTAAGTAGCAGAGGTCTCTCAAAGCCCCTCTAATAAGATAACTAGATTATCCCTATGCAAGACTGTTCCTACAACATTTTTTGAGGAATCTGCTTCGATATTGATTTTGCTTGGCTCAACTAGAAAGATTTCGCCCACGTGCTCGACGGCTATTCCAGCGGCGCCACGGCTTGAGTCTAGAATGAGAATTCTTTGATGGGCTTCTGCAGTGCTTACCTGTATATGTTTCTCAGCAGAAAGTACCGGAACGATTTCACCGCGAACATTTAAGATGCCTGCTATTTCGGGGTTTGACCCAGGAACAGGGGTTGGTTCTCGATAGGTAATTATCTCTCTGACCAGCTTAACCTCATATGCATACGTTTCTTCAGCAAGAGAGAAGCTTACATATTGTATGGCTGAATCAGCTGGCATATTCCTTCCAAATTCTTTCGCAGGTTTTAGTATTATTATATTTAGTGTACTATATTTAGATCTCAAAATACTTTTTGCATTAAATCGCTCATATTAGTGAAAATATAAGGCTTTAAGGCGCATAAAATTGTAACAGCTAGTAAAAAGTAGCATAAATACAGGCAAGTTATACATAGATGTCTAAAAATAAATGTTTAGACATCTAAAATAATAAATTATGAATCAAACCACACTTAGAAGACCGCTAGATACTGATGGCCGATCAGTATTTGCGCTCATAGACCGATGCCCACCTCTGGACACTAACTCAGCGTACTGCAACTTGCTGCAGTGCAGTCATTTCGCTAGCACCTCAGTGATAGCGATAGACGATGACAAGACACTTGGCTTTATATCCGGCTATGTCATTCCCGACCGGCAAGACACTTTATTTATTTGGCAGGTCGCCGTTGATGAGCGTGCTCGCGGTCAAGGTCTTGCTAAGCGAATGCTCAAAGATATTGTGACGCGGCAAGAATGCGCTCAGGTCACTCACTTGGAAACGACCATTACAGCTGACAATAAAGCCTCATGGACTTTATTTGAAAGCTTCGCAAAGGATTTTTCTGCTCCCTTAGCCAAATCTGAAATGTTTAGCAAAGATACGCATTTTGCTGGCTTGCATGACACGGAATTTCTGGTCCGAATCGGTCCATTTAGTTCCTAACCTCGCACACTAAATAAGACTCGCACCAAACATCCTATGGAGGATGCTAATGAAAATATTTGATGAAATTGAATCTGAAGTTCAGAGCTATGCTCGTTCTTTCCCTCGTGTTTTTAATCGCGCTAAGATGGAACACCTCTACGATGAGGAGGAAAATGAGTATCTAGACTTTCTGGCGGGTGCGGGAACAATTAACTACGGGCATAACAATCCGCTATTTAAGCCTCTCTTAATGGACTACATTGAGAATGATGGTATTACGCATGGCCTGGATATGCATACCAAGGCGAAAGGTGAATTTCTAGAGGCTTTTAATGAGAAGATTCTAAAGCCTCGGGATCTCGATTATGTTATGCAGTTTACTGGTCCGACTGGTACCAACGCAGTTGAAGCGGCTTTAAAGCTAGCGCGTAATATTAAAGGCCGTCAGAACATTATTTCTTTCACCAATGGTTTTCATGGCGTTAGCCTTGGCTCTCTGGCTGCGACGGGTAACTCTCATCATCGTGGCGCGGCGGGTGTCAGCTTAGGCGGCGTAAGCCGCGTGCCTTATGACGGCTACTTAGGTGACGAGATTGATACCACAGCTTATCTTGATAAAGTGCTTTCAGATTCCAGCAGTGGCATCGACAAGCCCGCTGCAGTGATTGTTGAAACTGTGCAAGGTGAAGGCGGTATCAATGCGGCTAGTTTTGAATGGTTGCGTAACTTAGAAAAAGTCTGCCGAAAGCATGATGTACTGCTTATCATCGATGATATACAGGCGGGTTGCGGTCGTACTGGCACCTTCTTTAGCTTTGAAGAAGCAGGCATTAAGCCCGATATGGTGACCTTATCGAAATCACTTGGCGGATACGGCTTACCTTTTGCTGTTGTTTGATTTAAGCCAGAGCTGGACCAATGGAAACCAGGAGAGCATAACGGTACGTTTAGAGGCAACAATTTTGCATTTGTAACCGCGAAAGCCGCCATTGATCATTACTGGTCTGACGACAAGTTCTCTAATGAGATTAAGCAAAAAGGCGAATATATTAAATCGCGCCTGGAAAAGATTGTCGACTTGTATGGCGACGGAAATTTCACGACCTGTGGACGCGGCATGTTTCAAGGGATTAACTGTGTAAACGGTGAGATCGCTGGCAACATTACACGCAATGCTTTTCAGCAGGGGCTTATCATTGAGACAAGCGGTGCTGATGATCAGGTGGTTAAATTTTTATGTCCTCTCGTAATCAGTCAAGACTCTCTCAAAAAGGGTATTGATATTGTTGAGCAAGCGATCAAAGAGGTTTGTGCTAAAGAAGACCAAATCCCTGAAGATAGCGACTATTTTGATGATGCGAAGATGGCAGGCTAATCGTCAGTATTTAATGGCTTAGTCATCATGCTATTTTAGGCGTCACGTTATTTAACTGGATAAAGAGAAACAAGGTAAAAAAATGATCGTAAGAAAACTGAGTGAAGCGGAAAATTCATCAAGACGCATTGTCTCTCCTGATGGCAATTGGGAAAGTACGCGTATGCTATTAAAAGATGACCAGATGGGGTTTTCGTTTCACATCACGACTATCTATGAAGGCGCAGATTTTCAGATGCACTATCAAAATCATTTGGAGTCGGTTTACTGCATGTCAGGTGAGGGTGAGATAGAGAATTTGGAAGATGGAAAAGTGCACCCGATCTCTGCAGGCACGATCTATGTTCTGGATAAGCATGACAAGCATATCCTAAGAGCATTTAAAGAAATGAAGATGGCATGCGTCTTCAACCCTCCGCTTAATGGCAAGGAAGTACACAACAAGGAAGGTGCCTACGAATTAGAAGCGGATACTATTGAATAATATATATTGAGTACCTAGTTCTATCCCAATTGATAACAATAAATGAAAGGGCTTTGCTGATGAGCGTACCTAACCCTAACGATAAATATGGCATTCACAGTACTGACTACAGCGTTGGGCAGCACAATGTTCAACGCTGGGGTTTTGATATTCATAACCCGGTATTTGCTGTGAGTTCCG
The DNA here is from genome assembly GCF_001634935.1 of Oleiphilus sp. HI0043. Taxonomy (NCBI): domain Bacteria; kingdom Pseudomonadati; phylum Pseudomonadota; class Gammaproteobacteria; order Oceanospirillales; family Oleiphilaceae; genus Oleiphilus; species Oleiphilus sp. HI0043. The sequence continues at coordinate 38,415 of NZ_LWEY01000556.1, forward strand.
GGCTGATATTGTTATTTTTAGTAGCCACACTGCTAACTGATTCAGCGACCGCAAAAGCTGCATTAGATGGTCTTAAATGGGATATTATTGGTGCTTTCGATGGTTTGTTTATTTGGGCAGGCAATATTTTTGTGTTGTTCTGCCTGGCGCTTATTGTTTCTCCTTTCGGCAAGGTTCGCTTAGGAGGCAATGAGGCAAAAGCAGAGCATTCTACGCTAACATGGCTAGCGATGTTGTTTGCTGCAGGCATGGGCATCGGGCTGATGTTCTGGGGAGTAGCCGAACCTGTTTCCTATTATACCGGCTGGTACAAAACGCCTCTCAATGTGGCAGCAAACACGCCCGAAGCGGCGAGTATGGCCATGGGCGCGACGATGTATCACTGGGGAATTCACCCCTGGGCGATCTATGGCGTCGTTGCGCTTTCCTTAGCTTTTTTTACCTACAACAAAGGGCTTCCACTCTCTATTCGATCCGTTTTTTACCCGCTGCTAGGAGAGCGTACGTGGGGATGGCCTGGCCACATTATCGATATTCTTGCAGTACTTGCGACACTCTTTGGTCTAGCCACATCTTTAGGGCTAGGGGCGCAGCAAGCGGCGAGCGGTATTAATCACGTGTTTGGCACTGATGGCGGTATCGGCTTACAGATTTTAGTTATCGTGGGTGTGACTGCCTTAGCTATCATCTCGGTCGTTAGAGGCTTGGAAGGTGGTGTGAAGTTACTAAGTAACGTGAATATGGTGATCGCCTTTGTATTATTGATTTTTGTTGCAATGGTAGGCTTAGCTGTAGCGCTGGGGAATGTTCCCACTACGATTGGTGCGTACCTTGAGAATATAATACCGCTTAGTAATCCGCACAATCGAGATGACGAAGCCTGGTTTCAAGGTTGGACGGTGTTCTATTGGGCCTGGTGGATATCATGGTCGCCTTTTGTCGGAATGTATATTGCGCGTATATCTAAAGGCAGAACTATCCGCGAATTCCTCTGTGCCGTGCTACTCGTGCCAACCGCAGTGACTGTAATATGGATGTCGGTCTATGGTGGTATTGCCATCGATCAAGTTGTGAACGGTGTCGGTGAGCTTGGAGCAAATGGTCTAACGGATGTCCCGCTTGCCATGTTTCAGATGTTCGATGAGCTGCCCATGAGTCAGCTTCTATCGATGATCGCTATTCTCCTTGTATTGGTATTCTTTATTACTTCTTCCGATTCAGGGTCTTTGGTCATTGATAGCATTACAGCAGGTGGCAAAATTGATGCGCCCGTACCCCAACGTATCTACTGGGCAACTATTGAAGGCGCAATCGCGGCTGCCTTGTTATGGATAGGAGGGACCGAAGCAATACAAGCGCTGCAAGCAGGTGCTATCTCTTCAGGGTTGCCATTTACCTTTGTGTTGCTTGCGATGTGCGTTAGTTTGTTGATGGGGCTCAGAACTGAGCCTAAGTATTACTCATAACACGATCACGTTTGCTTTGTTAAGGTTAGATTAAATACTTAATGAAGCAGACGTCCGCTTTTAGGGTAATAGTTTAGGCTAAGGATTGTTATCGTTTGTTTGTGCTTCTTCAGAGGGAGTCTGGGGTTTGTCTTTATTGTCGTCACTTAAATCTTGCAGAAGCTTGGCATAATCACTGGCAGTCTTACCGGTAATCACTTCAAGGCGACGAATTTTCTTGTCGAACTCATCTTTAACTTTTTTTAACTCGTTATGCAATTCAACAATGTCGTGTTCATTGTTATCGATATCGGACTTATACTTTTCGAGCTTTTTCAAGGTCGTCTCGAAAACCTTCAAGCCCTGTCGTTGGCGATTGGCTGCTTGTGCTTCTTCCTCAATAATGCCATTTTTACTGGCATCAATCTTAGTACGTTTTACCAGAATAAGCCCTTTGATATCTTGAACTCGGCGAGACAGGACTCGCACGGCATCATTTGGATGACTGTAAAGTTGTTTAAGTTCGCCGTCGATGAGGGCTTGTTTTTCAGCTTCAATTTTCTGTAGGCGCTCTTGTTCTAGGGCGGCGTCTCGGGCAGCAATTTGCTCGGCTGTTAGTTCTGGCGCGACAACTTGGATAACTCTGCCCTGTCTATTCAAAATATCGTAGCCTTTTTTGACATATTCAGGAGGAATAGTCTGATTGAGCACATAGGTTCCCTGATTGTCTTTATACCGGTATAGTTGCGCCGCAGATGCATGCGTAGCCACCAAAGAAAGACTGCATAGCAGTAGCAGGGCAACCACGGCTAGCCGCTTGCCAGTATGCTTGAAGATATAAGGTCGTTGTGAAGTATGAATCATTCTAATATCTAAATATTTTTCGGATATCCAAAGTATATCTGATTTTTTTATGCTTTTGTGTTGCAAGAAATTTAATTTATTGAGTGTTTGTTCAGCAATATGCAAAGAGTGGCATTTTCTCTGTTGAGCACTGATAAAAGAGTTTTTATATGGAATTTCTAATTGAACAAGTTGTGCTGTTTTGCGTATCGATTATTGCAAACGGCTTGAGTGCGATGGCTGGTGGAGGCGCTGGCTTGTTACAGTTTCCTGCTTTGCTCTTTCTTGGTTTGGGTTTTACTGTCGCCTTGGCTACGCATAAAGTCGCCAGCGTTGCTTTAGGCGTTGGGGCGACTTTACGCCATATTAGAGAGAAACAGTTGAGCTTGGCTTTTGCTAGTCATATTCTGCTTTTCGGGTTGCCAGGCGTGATACTCGGTGCCTTATTGATTCTCTCTGTTCCCGATGAACTAGCCAAGCAAGCTTTAGGGGTCTTAACGATAGCTTTGGGTTTGTACTCTGTATTTAAACCGGAGCTGGGGATGACGACGACGACCAAGGTATTTAAGCGTATTCATTGGCTGATTGGCGGCTTGGTACTGTTTTTAATCGGTGTTTTGAACGGCTCGATTACCTCAGGAACAGGCCTGTTCGTTACCTTGTGGCTGGTGCTTTGGTATGGCTTGGAGTACCAGCGAGCGGTTGCCTATACCTTGATTTTGGTGGGATTGTTTTGGAATGGTGTGGGGGCGCTTACGCTGGCCTTACAGACCGAGGTTAAGTGGTCGTGGGTACTTCCTTTGGTTTTGGGGGCTTTAGCTGGAGGCTACCTTGGAGCGCATCTATCGATCGCCAAAGGAAATAAAATTGTTAAGCGCTGTTTTGAAGTAGTGACCATTTTGGTTGGGGTGTCTTTGCTGGTTTAGAGACAGATACTCATCTGCCAGCAAACAAACTTGTCTAGGTCGCAGGCCGCTCCGTGACCTCTGTGGTGAGTGCTTATCTGGGTTTCGTTCTTTAAGAGATCAAACACTTGAACCACAGAGAACACCGAGCGCTTCGCTGCACAGAGAAGACATGGAGAAAAACATTTTTAGTTTTTATCTCTTCTCTGTGTAGGCCGAAGGCCTCTCTGTACCCTCTGTGGTTAATGGTTTTTTGGGTTTAGTTCTTTAAGAGATCAAACACTTGAACCACCGAGAACTTCGCTGCACAGAGGTTATGATCAATCAAGCAATCCCAAACTGTGATCTATATGCAGAAACGGCATCCGCGTACTGCGATAAACTTGCATCATCCTGAATGTAGTCTAATACTTGAGTTAAGTTGACGATACTGGCGACTGGGATATTAAAGTCTCTTTCGACCTCTTGAATGGCAGACAACTCGCCCTGACCCTTTTCCTGGCGGTCAAGTGCAATCAGAACACCTGCTGGCTCCGCACCTGCGGCCTCAATGATTTTGATCACTTCGCGAATTGCCGTACCTGCCGTAATCACATCGTCGATAATCATTATCTTGCCTTTAAGTGGTGCGCCAACGAGCGTGCCACCTTCACCGTGAGCTTTTGCTTCTTTACGGTTGAATGCAAAGGGCGTGTTAATGTTATGCAATGAAGAAAGACAGACTGCTGTAGCAGAGCCTAAAGGAATGCCTTTATAGGCAGGACCAAATAGAACATCGAAGGGAATATCCGAGTCAACCAGTGTTTGGGCATAAAATGACCCAAGCTTGGCAAGTGATAAACCATCGTCGAAAAGACCCGCATTAAAAAAATAAGGGCTAACACGGCCAGACTTAAGGGTGAATTCGCCGAACTTCAAAACGTTCTTTTGGATAGCAAATTCAATGAATTCGCGCTGGTGGGGCTTCATATTTGTATTTTCTCGCATTAATTGCGCCTAAATTGAAAGATATTACAGTGTTTTTCTTTTCAAAAAATGTGAATTAAGTATCATACCACGCAAATTAATTATGAGGCAGTTATGCGAGTAGTATCAATTAACGTAAATGGATTGAAGAGAGCTGCAGAAAATGGTTTTTTTGATTGGATGCGTGAGATCGATGCCGATGTGGTATGTGTCCAGGATCTGCAAGGCAAAGTTTATGATTTCGATGACGAAATCTTCCACCCCGAAGGTTATCAGGCTTATTTTATAGATGCTGAAAACCCTGAAGATGGCGGCGTGGGTATTTATACTCGCCACTTCCCCAAGGCAATTATGTATGGCTTTGCTTATGAGCCAGCAGATCGTGAAGGGCGCTTTATTCAGGCTGACTTTGAAAATGTTAGTGTTGCTTCAATGCTTGTACCCAATGCATTAGGCAAACCTGAGAACCAGGAAGCAAAGGATAAATTCCAGGACGCGTTTCAAAGCCATCTGGAAAAAACTCTCCGTAAGCGTCGTCAGTTCATTTTTGCGGGCAGTTTCAATTCCGCGCATTTGGTGACAGATGCGAGCAAAAAATACCATGAGATGGACGTGAGTGGCTTTAAAGCGCATGAGCGAGACTGGTTCGATACGGTTTTCGATGACTTTGGTTATGTTGATGCGTTCCGCCATGTGAATGTTGAAAGAAATCAATATACCTGGTGGCCAGAGTGGGCCAAGGGTTGGCGAAAGAATGCAGGCTGGCGAACAGATTATCAGATCACGACCCAGATGATGCGTAATGTTATCGAAGATGGTTTTATTGATATGGACACGCGCTTCTCGGATCACGCACCTGTTATTATCGACTACGACGTGATTATGTAGTTTCGGTGATTAGAAATAAAAAAGGGATGGTTGCTACCATCCCTTTTTTTATTCTAGGCTTTCTTTACGAGTTTCGCGCTGCTTCCTGCAACTCAAATATCTCGTTAATGCCTTTCTTCGCTAGTGCTAACATGGCATTAAATTCGGACTCTTCAAACGCTTCACCTTCAGCAGTGCCCTGAATTTCGATAAAGCCGCCTTTGTCAGTCATGATCACGTTCATATCAGTTTCTGCTTCTGAGTCTTCCGGGTAGTCCAAGTCGAGAACGGGTGTACCTTTGTAGATGCCTACAGAAATCGCCGCAATCTTTTGCTTTAGCGGGATTTCTTTCAGTTTTCCTGCATCTACCAAGCCTTGAAGAGCGTCCATGAGTGCCACGCAGCCCCCAGAGATAGACGCTGTACGAGTACCTCCATCTGCCTGGATAACATCGCAATCGATTTGAATGGTGCGTTCGCCGAGTGCTTTCATATCAACAGCGGCGCGTAATGAGCGACCGATTAGACGCTGAATTTCGACGGTACGACCTGTTTGTTTACCCTTTGCTGCTTCACGGATCATACGTGAACCGGTAGAGCGAGGCAGCATGCCATATTCAGCGGTTAACCAACCTTGTCCTTCACCTTTTAGGAAGCGGGGTACCTTTTCGTCTATTGAGGCAGTACAGATAACTTTGGTGTCGCCAAACTCAACCAGGACAGAGCCTTCAGCATGTTTTGTGTAGTTTCGGGTGATTTTAATCTCGCGTGCTTGATCTGGTTGGCGTTCGCTTGGTCTCATAAAGTTCTTCCTATTGGGGAATTAAATAAAGGGGTACCGGGAAAATTTGCCGGCAAGTTTATCACTTTAAAGGTGGGTTTCTAAGTGCCTAGCGAGTAGAATTCGTAAATCAATTTGAACATACGTAACTGAGCTAAGTGGGGAAGTACCAATGCTGAAAAGCATGACAGGATTTGCACGTTTAGAACTTGAAAGTGAACAAGGTGTATTAACGTGGGAGCTAAGAACGGTCAATCATCGTTATCTCGAGCCTCACTTAAAAATACCGGATATGTTTCGTGAAGCGGAACCTAAACTCAGATCCTTGATGCGTAAGTACTTATCTCGGGGCAAGCTAGACTGTTCCTTAAAGTGGCAGCCCAGTAACCGTAAAGCTGATGGCTTGAAGGTGAATGCTGAAGTGCTCGCTCAGTTAAGTGAAGCCTGCCGTTCGGTAAATGAGTTATTTGATGACGTCGCACCGGTTGATGCGATCTCGGTGCTTCAATGGCCTGGCGTGATTGATAATGAGTCAGGTGACCGCCAGCAACTGTTGGCACAAGCCAATGAGTCCTTTGAGGCCTGCTTAAAAATATTATTGGAAAACCGTCAACGTGAAGGCACTCAGCTAGAGCCTCTGTTTGAAGAGCGTTTAGTCGCTATTGAAAATATCGTTAAAGAAGTGCGCGCCTGGTTGCCAGATATTCTTAAAAAGCAAAGCGAATTAGTGAAGAAGCGCTTCGAAGAAGCTTCTGTACAAATGGACAATGAACGCCTTGAACAAGAGATGGTTTTGCTAGCGCAGAAAACTGATGTGGCTGAAGAGCTTGATCGTTTAGATGCTCATGTAGTTGAAGTACGAAGTGTACTGAAGAAAAAGGAGCCGGTGGGGCGACGTCTTGATTTCCTTATGCAGGAGTTAAACCGAGAAGCCAATACCTTGTCATCTAAGTCTATCGTAACAGACACCACAAAAGCGGCGGTAGAGTTGAAAGTTTTGATCGAGCAGATGCGCGAGCAAGTACAGAATGTAGAGTAGAGCGCTACTTGCAAAAACAGAGAGTGCCAAGGCAAAGCCTAGGGCACTCTTTTGAACTAACTACTTGGAAGACTCAACAAGCTGCTCAGCTTGCTTAATCGGCATATGACGCACATCTTTACCTTTTACGATGTAGATCACGTGCTCAGCCAGATTACACGCATGGTCACCGATACGTTCCAAGGCACGTAGTACCCACATAACGCTGTGAATCTGGGAGATACTGCGAGGGTCTTCCATCATGAAGGTCATCAGTGAGCGAACCGCTGACTTGTACTCGGCATCGACAGCATGGTCTTCTTTCATAATATCCAGTGCCATATCGATATCGAAACGTGCAAAGGCATCGAGTGCACCATTGACCATTTGACCAACATGATCGCTGATGTGGCGAATTTCGACGTAGCCGCGAGGTGCTTTGCCCTCTTCAGTCAGGCGGATTGCCATTTTGGCAATCTTACTGGCTTCATCACCAATGCGTTCGATATCTGCAACCATTTTGATGATAGAAATGACTAAGCGAAGGTCACTCGCTGCCGGCTGACGTCGTGCAATCAACTGGGTACAGTCTTCGTCGATCAGTAACTCCATTGCGTCAACTTCTTGGTCTTTGTTACGGACCGTATCGGCGAGTTCGCTATTGTTGGTGATAAGAGCTTCTACTGCATCAGATACTTGACGCTGTACGATACCGCCCATATTTAGCAACTGGTTACGCAACTCAGATAAATCCTGATTGAATTGCTGGGAAATGTGCTGAGTGTGGCCGTCGTTTGTTGTAATACTCATATTTGCCTCTTTTATCCGTTAATGCAGCATAGTGTCATGTAGCGAGTTGATATAGTCCTAAACCTAACCGTAACGACCGGTTATATAGTCTTCAGTCTGCTTGTTACGTGGGTTGGTAAACAGCTCATCAGTGTTGCCAAATTCGATCAAGTCGCCCATATACATAAACGCCGTGTAGTCAGATACACGAGCAGCCTGCTGCATATTGTGGGTTACGATAACGATAGTATAGTCATCTTTTAGCTGGTGAATCAGTTCTTCAATTTTCAGCGTAGACAATGGGTCCAAGGCTGAAGCGGGTTCATCAAGCAGTAATACATCTGGTTTAACAGCAACGGTTCGTGCGATCACCAAACGTTGTTGCTGACCACCGGATAGACCCAATGCGCTATCATCAAGACGATCTTTAACTTCATCCCAAAGTGCTGCAGAACGTAGAGACCATTCTACTGTTTCATCTAGAATACGCTTTTTGTTGATTCCTTGAATACGCAGGCCATAAGCGACGTTTTCATAGATGCTCTTTGGGAAAGGGTTTGGCTTCTGGAATACCATACCAATGCGGCGACGAAGTTCAGCCACTTCGACTTTACGTTGGTAGATATCTTTACCTTCGTGCATGATTTTACCGGTGATGCTACAGCCATCAACCAAATCGTTCATGCGATTGAAGCAACGCAATAATGTCGATTTACCACAACCCGATGGGCCGATAAAAGCCGTTACTCGGTTCTGTGGGATCTGCATATTTACGCCGTGAAGGGCCTCTTTTTCACCGTAGCATAAGCGTAAATCGTCAACGGTTAGTGCAATTTTTTCGTCTTCCAGCTTTAGAGCTGCAGACTTACGCTGTAGTGAACTGATATCGATAGCGTGCGTCTTAGTTTCGGTTTGTGCGCCTGCTTGTGTCGTCGAATCATTTGTATCATTTTGCATAGTCATATCTCTTTCTGGTGTCTATCCAGTTAACTCAATAATTATTAAAACTCAAACCATTTCAGGCGCTAGTTAAACTTCTAATGCTTTGTACTTCTCACGTAGCTTGTTACGAATCGCGACTGCGCTTAGGTTTAGCATTGCAATAACGATAACCAATAATAGCGAGGTTGCGTAAACAAGTGGTCGTGCCGCTTCGACGTTAGGGCTCTGGAAGCCAACATCGTAGATATGGAAGCCTAAGTGCATAAACTTCTGGTCCAAATGCAGATAAGGGTAGTTGCCATCTAGCGGTAATGAAGGCGCTAGCTTAACCACACCTACCAGCATCAATGGCGCAACTTCACCCGCTGCACGAGCAATCGCAAGAATAACACCGGTCATCATTGCAGGGCTTGCCATAGGTAGTACGACACGCCAGAGTGTTTCAGCTTTGGTTGCGCCCAAGGCCAGGCTACCTTCACG